>DATDNL010000001.1:0-2735 GCA_036518315.1 Flavisolibacter sp.
AAATCAAGTGGTCGGCAATCCTCGCCAACTCCATGATGATCACCCGCAGGTAATCAACACGTTTCGGGGTTTGGATACCCAGCAACTTTTCGCAGGTCATGTGCCAGCCCATATTGTTAATGGGTGCAGAGCAATAATTTAAGCGATCGGTCAGTGGAGTGATCTGGTAAAGAGGTCGGCGTTCGGCAATCTTTTCAAAAGCGCGGTGAATGTACCCTACCGTTTGCTCGGCAGAGACAATCTTTTCGCCATCCAGTTCCAATATGTTTTGAAATACGCCGTGTGTCGCCGGGTGCGTTGGACCAAGGTTGATCCTGGTGGTTTCTCTTTCAATGCTTCCTTCCGGAAGCGGAATATGTTTTTCTGTTGTAGTCATTTTATCTTCTTCCCAAGAAGAGAAGTTTGATAGTTATATAGTTAGTTTCCTTAGTTCGCTTTGTCATCCTGAATTTGTCGAAGGACATTGAACATTGATAATTGGACATTGCTCATTGAGCGTTCCCCTTCCCGTTGCTCAGTATCTCCTGCTCCGCCTTCTTATCTTCTTCAGCTATCGTGTGATGATGATCACCCGACGGCATATTACCAAAGTCAATGCTTCCTCCCCTGCCAAACATCTCGTCATCCTTGTCAATGCGGGTTTGGTCTTCCAATGGAAATTCCTTCCTTAAAGGAAAGTAATCCATCTCATCAACATTCATAATCCGCTTCAGGTTCGGATGTCCAACGAAATTGACCCCAAAAAAGTCATAAGCTTCTCTCTCCTGCCAGTTGGCTGAAGAAAACAAGCCAGACACCGTATAAACATCTGGTTGGTTGATACCAGTAAACACTTTGAATCGAATGCGAATATTGTCAACAAGGTTATGCAGGTGATAAACCACGGCTAACTCTCTTCCTTGGTAGGCGGGGTAATGAACCGCAGTAACATCGGTAAGGAAACGGAACTTCAAATCCTCGTCATCGTACAAAAAATTCAACACCTTCAGGTTAAGTTCTTTAGGTGCTTCAAAAGTCAGCATGCCATACGGTTCTTCGAAATTCGAAACCTGGTCTCCAAATTTTTCTAAAAGTCTTTGCCTGATTACTTCGTTCGTCAGCTCCATTATTGAATTCCGTAACTGTTTAATAAGTTCTTATAATGCTCAGTATTTCTTCTGCGAACGCTCTCCTTACCCACCAGGTCCTGCACTCTGATGATACCGTCGAGGATCGCCTCGGGCCGGGGCGGACATCCTGGTACGTAGACGTCCACTGGCACCACCTGGTCGATTCCCTGCAACACGCTATAACTATCGAAGATTCCACCGCTACAGGCACAGGCCCCAACAGCCATTACCCACCTTGGCTCGGCCATCTGCAGATAAACCTGCTTTACTACGGGCGCCATTTTTTTAGCAATAGTACCCATTACCATCAACAAATCACACTGCCTGGGTGAAAACGCTAATCGCTCTGACCCAAAACGGGCCAGGTCATAGTGGGAAGCCATGGTAGCCATGAACTCAATTCCACAACAAGAGGTAGCAAAAGGCAAGGGCCAGATCGAGTTCTTTCTTGCCAACCCTACTACATCGCTCAGCTTTGCCGCAAAAAATCCTTCACCCTGGTAACCATCAGGCATGCTTGAGACGCTGATGTCAGTTTCAAGGGGCTTCTCATTTATATTGTATGATACAGGACGAGCCATAAATTCAATTTGATAATTTGACAATAAGCCAATTCGACCATTTCATCCGCACATCGGCACTACTTGTCCCGTTTTGCGGGAAGCCGAATTGCCACAATTTCTAATCTTCCCATTTCAAAGCTCCCTTCTTAATGATGTAGATAAATCCACACAAAAAGAAAGCAACGAATAACAGAACAGCCCAAAAACCGCTCCAACCCAATGCCTTAAAATTAACAGCGTAAGGATAGAAAAAGATCACTTCCACATCAAACAAAACGAAAAGGATAGCTACCAGGAAGTATTTAATAGCCATCGGCTGCCTGGCGTCCCCGTGGCTCTCAATGCCACTGGCAAAATTCTGAAGCTTGTCTGTAGTCTTCCTTTTAGGACCCAAAAGGTGGGTTACCACCACCAGGAAGGTAATCAACCCGACTGCAAAAAGGATTTGTAACCCTACGGGGAAATAGCTTCCCGCACTGTTTACATCAGTTACTTTGCTGGTAAAATCCGTCTGAAGGAGGTAAAACATAGTTTTTCAAATGGGCACGCAAAAATAAGCCAGAGGATTCAATTGGAGCGTTAATATTTCCTACTGTCATGTCCATTAAAAAAGCCTTCCGAAGAAGGCTTTCCTGATAACTTACACTTATTCAATTCTGTTTGACCTTCGTTTTTGTTCCGGTCGATTTCGTTTTTGTAGTGTCACCCTTGGCAGCGTTATTCGAGGTGCTGCTTTTCTGCTGCCCCGGGCTTTGCTTTGCCGGTTGTTGCTGCAGCGCTTTTTGATAGGCTAACAGGGTAGCATTGGTCGGGTCAAGCGCCAAACCCCTTTGCAGGTAGCTTAACGCTGTTGGCTTATCCCCTTTAGTATTGTTATAATAGGCTGTCAGGTAGCCGGCTGCAAATGCTCCATTAGCCTTATACAGGTCCCTCGTTTTGTCCATTTCTGCCACGCGGAGTATTTGCTCGTAGGCTGGAACTGCCAGACCCTCAGTCATTGCGGTGTCAATTTGTATCAACGCTTTGGCGCTCCACAAGTAACCATAAATGCTATCGGGGAAGG
>DATDNL010000002.1:0-5356 GCA_036518315.1 Flavisolibacter sp.
ATCCAGGGAAGGCGGATTGCCTTTTTGAGAGAGGGGATAGATCTTCGTTAGCTTTTTGACATTGTCAACCTCTGGTTTTGTGTCCCCATTTACAAGGAAAGTTCTCCACGCAACCCAAATGCTGTAAGTAGGGTTATGAACAACAAAATAATCGTTCGGTATTTCCCCTTTATAATTTGGCGGAAGCAGCAGATACTTGCCGCCTTCGCCTTTATCAGGTCCCATAAAACCTAGGTCAGTAACAAATTTGTACCACATGTCGTCTATCAAACCAAGTACTCTTGGCGGAATTTCCATAACAAGGGGTCCATTCTTTAAATCGAGCCAAAACCATGTGTATGGCGTGCTATTGTTTGGCGTCAGGAAAAGTGAGCGGGCATTCATAATGTCTTCAAAAATGGGCACTGTTAGATTTGCAGGGCCAAACTCCAGCATTCCTTTTCTATTCGCATACTGACTTACTGGTGCCAACCCAAGCAAATAGGCCTGGACAGCCCTTTGAAAGTCAAGGTTATCATATAGCTTTTCAACAGTGGCACTGTGAGGAAAGCCATCGAAAAAGTTTAAGGTTCCAATGCGTGATTCGAATTTATCGGGTATAGCTATTCCAGCAGGAATCTTAGTTGTCATTCGAAACGTCTGCGTTGCCGTTTCGACTTTCTTGTCATGAGTTTTGATTTGGTGACCACGTGTCAAAGGCTTGATTTGCTTTTTCATCTTCTTAGAATTTTTTAATTGTTCTTAATTACTTTTTAAGCGTACAGGTAAGTGTAACCTGCCGGGGATATCAGTAGCCTTTGCGTCCGCGGCCACCATTGGTAAAGCCCCAACTCCTGTGTTTCCGCTCATTGGAGGAAACACTATCAATACTTCGCGGGCAAAGAAAATTGGTAACCTAACTGGCGCAACACATCCGCTTCATTATAAAAAGTCCTGCTCATTACAATCTTTCCATTCTCAATCTTGTAAACCGAATTCACCCAGACTTGTACGGGCCCCCTTCCGTCCTTATATTTAATGGTCAACAGTGCCCAGTTAGACACCCAGTCTCCAGGAGCCGCCTGTTCACCTTCGTTGATGTTAACGGCGATGTTCTGGTATCCGGAATATTTGACAGATTCATACAGGTTCTCAATGTTGTACTTCCAGTTCTGAATAGCCTGCTGTTTGTCGGTTGAATCACCATTCGAAGGCCCATACCCCTTATAATTATCCGCAAGCAGGTTGCTCATTGCGGAAACATCATTTGCTTCTACGGCTTGCATGTACTTTTTTGCCAAAGCGAGATTCTCAGCCTTTCTGTCCTCTCCCGGCGCTTTGCAGGAAATAAATAAGAACACTACCGAAGCGTAAATAAAGAACTGTTTCATAAACGATAATAATTTTTGATGATTGATGCAATTTGCATGGTATCGAATCACATCCTGTACTCAGGTAGGTGACTTCTATTTAATAGTATAGCCCTTCCCTTCCAGGCAGGCTGAGAAAGCTTTGATATAACTGTTCTTCATGTCCTGCTCGGTTTTGGTGGCAGCGGCCTGGGACTGCTGATTCTTCTGTGCCTGTTGCTGCTTACCTGCCCGATGCCCTGCCATAGCCCCGGCTGTAGCTCCAATTGCTGCGCCCTTACCGGCATCACCTGCAATGGCTCCAATTGCTACCCCAGCCGCAGCACCCCTCGCAGCACCACCAACAGCGGCGCCCGTAGGACCTGTTTCAACTGGTGCTGCCTGTACCTTAGGCAGGTTCAAAGGATCTATGCCCGACTGCTGCACTGCCCATTTATAACACTCGAACTCGTCCACCTTCTGCTGTTGCTGCGTTTGATTCTTTGAAGGGAAAACATATAACTTCAGACCAGTTGATATTTGATTATACGTCATCTTCGAGGTGTCGGGCAAGGCCGGCGGAGGTGCCTGTTGCGCATTTAAGACCTGGGAAATCAACAACAACAAAGACGGTAACATAAGCTGGCCCGCAGATCGCAATAAAATTTTCAAATCTTCCTGGGCACTTAATTTCTGAACGCCTGGTAGTTCTGTAGTAGCAATCATATTTCCTCCGATGTTTTTGATGAATTATATTGAATGAAGAGTTGAATAGGTTTCCACGCCTTTTTACATTCTGTGTTCACTGGTTTCAAATCAATGATGGCTATCAACGATGTCGCTGATAGAAATACGGTAACCATAGGCGCGCGAATTGCAAAGACTAGTCTCTAGTGACCACGGGCTAGAAATTATACCCGATGTGAATGATATACCTGAATCCAATATTACTTGTCTTCATTACACCATCGGCATCGATCGTTTGATCGCTGAATACGTAATTCATGCCCGGGAACTTTTGCGTTAGTGTCTGTTTCAATGTTTCCCTTAACTGTGCCTTCTGTTCTTCCGTCAGGTTCGAGGTAATCGTCGATTCATATTTATAGAAACCAAGCCCCGGCCCGATCATTACCAGGTCAAGTGCAAAATGTTTCCAGATTATGAACTGGTATCCAAGCTCGAAACCAAAAGTGTGAATATTGAATTTCGAACTGCTGTTTGCCAGGCTTGTTCCAGTTGAAGTTGTATGTGACCACTCTTGTTTGTTGTCAAAATGATTGTATGAATAATACGGCCCTATGTACAAACCATGTGGTGCACTGAACTTGTTTTCTTTCCCGAGGTAGAATCTGTAGTCAACCGAAAAATTATAGCCCTTACGGTCACCGCTCTTTTCAATTTGAAAGCTATCGGTTGAAATAGAAACCAGCTTAGGCATGGCCGCCGCGCCGAAATTTATGGAGACACTCTTGCGGGGAGTGAGCACTCGTTCATACCCGACAACAATATACTTGTCGACCCCAAAAAACATCGCGCCGCTAAGATTATAACGGACGACATTCTTATACATTTTCGTGCTGTCTCCCTGCGCGGTCTGCGAATAGGTTTGAATGGCTGCGACTAATGCAACAGTCATCACTATAGCGTTTAGGTATTTGGCTTTCATACGGCCAATATTTAAGGTTACTGTTTTGCCTTCATACTATCCAGTTCTCCAATAAATGGAAGTTCTTCCTGTATAGCGGAACGGATAGAAGTGTTTATATAGCTCTCTACCTGTATGAACTTGGCTGCTTTCATGGCGCCGAGCTTATTCTTGACGCTGATGTAATACCGCTGCTGGAGATTCGTAAGCGCCAGTTCGTTCTTGAACAGCTTCGTCATCAACTCGTCTACCTTAGCACTTGTAAGAGTCTCAAAATGGTCTGCATAGTCTGTCAGGATAACGAGCCTTTCTCTTCCCAGCTTTTGCCTTTCCTTTTCGTAATTGTTATACAATGGCCAGAATTGAGTAGAATCTTTGGCCGAGAGATCCATGGCCAGGCTTACGAGCTCTTTTTTATTTTGCCCCCACTCCTTTTGTACCACTGCAATTTCATCCTGTGAAAAAGCCTTAGAAACGAATAGCAGGCATACGATACCAAAAATTGGGGCTAATGTTCTTTTCATGATTGTTGTTTTTTTATTTGGATTACAGTGTTAAATAGCACTCCTTAGCTCTATAAGGTTTCCACCAGCCGCAATCGCCAGGTTCACGCTTTTGCTGCACCACTGCTACCCGGCAGCCTTATGCGGTCCTCAATTCACGCACTTACTGCCTGCCACAAACCATTATAGCCTTACACCGAAAAGGACACGGTTCTTCCAAAGAAACTGCCACTGCCATACTATTTTTTTGCAAATCAGCCGGGTAGAAAGATGACTTGGTTGTCCAAATACTGTCTTATCCTGGAAAAGTCCTGTATGGAGTAAAAGCGAAGTATTCGTCTAAATAAGACATCAATAGCTCCGCTTTCAAAAAAACAAAGCAAGAGGACCAGTATAATAGCGCGCGGGGCTCTGAATATGCTATAGAAAGTGTGGTAAGCCCTTCCAGGTTTAAGATCCATTGGAGATCATATTCCCCTGCGCCCGAACCTGGATTGAAGTGGCGGAAGGTGGTAGAAATGGGTGGACAGTTTTTAAGACCCGTGTATCCGAAGTTTAGTATGTTTCGTATTTGCCCCGCATATGCTCCATATATGTCCCATACCTTTAAAGAAATGAGACATATATGGGACGTATATGGGACATATATGGGACATACTACCCTTGGACGATGTCGGGCGGAGGCTCAGATACTGCTTTTGTGGACATTTACAGGCAAGCCGGCAGGGACAACAGGTGCACTGTCTACTTCAGAAAGCAATTCAGTTCACGTCGTAAAAAACAGGTGAACCATGTTAAATTCCTGTGGCTGCGCTTAAAAGAGACATACTGGTATTGGTAATGGTACTATGGGAGCGACTGCGGAGGGCAAGAAGCAATAGGTGAGGTTATATTCAACATGAGTTATCCTGGAGTTATCAACCTCCAGGAAAATTAAGCGCCTTGGTTATCCGTGAGGACTTTCATTACCTGTCGACTACCTGGAGGGCCTTAATGAATTTTATATTGTCTGAGCTATTTCCCAACATCAGATCAATTTTGTCTTTTTCAAGTAAAAACTGCTTCCTGTTTTCATCCCAAAACCTGAGGTCATCTGCCTTCAATTCTAAGAAGATCTTCTTTTTTTCACCCGGCTTAAGTGTTATGCGTTGGAATGCTTTCAATTCTTTTTGCGGACGGGTTACAGTCGAATTCAAATGTCGAATATAGAGTTGCACCACTTCGTCTCCCGTTCTTTTCCCGGTGTTCATTACATCCACACTCACCCGGAGAATCGAACCCGGTTTAATCAAACCATTACCTGCACTAAATTCAGAAAAAGAGAAGCTTGTATAACTCAGCCCATAGCCGAATGCAAATAAAGGGTCCCCTTTGAAATACATATAGGTTCTCCCGTTTCGAATATTATAATCCATCATCGGCGGCAATTGCTCCATGGACAGCGGCCATGTTTGAACTAATCTCCCGCCCGGGTTGTAATCGCCAAATAAAACATCCGCCAATGCATTGCCTGATTCCTGGCTATTGTGCGTAATATGGAGAATAGCAGGAACGTTATGTTTCGTCCATGGAATAGCATAGGGAAAACTGGAGTTCAGAACCACGACCGTTCTTTGATTCAATTGGTATACTTTCTTTATCAATTCCTCCTGCTCCAAATAAATGGTCTTTCTGTCAACCGCCTCTCTACCGTCACTGGGTACCGGGCATTGTGCCCACGGTGCGTTGCACCAGGGATGATTACCAACGACCATTATGACATAGTCAGCATTCGGAACAAGTTTATTTAGGCTATCAACATCGTTACCCGTTGTCCATTGTACGACTGCCTTTACACCAATCTTGTTTCTAATCCCTTCAACAATGGAAACTGTATACGG
>DATDNL010000003.1:0-8065 GCA_036518315.1 Flavisolibacter sp.
GACTGCATGTGTTGCAAGGTGCAAGACCTTGTAATCCGCGATATGCTTTAATAGGTTGGCTTTATTTGCTGAAGTATCAGTCAACTTTTCACCCTTAAGTTTTTCAATTTCAGATAATGAATTGGGCAGGCGTTCAAAACCACCTAAGCCTGAGGAACTGAAAGGCGCGAAAGACAGGGACTGGTGTCCTTCGAAATTAACAGGGTCTTTCTTCAGGACGGAGGTGCAATATTGGTATTGCACAGAATACTTCCCTATTATCCAATTTCCCTTCGCATCTACCAGGCTTTCAAAAGGCAGGTAGCATAGTTCATTGTCGGGAATAATAACTAAGTGCTTGATCTTCTCTAAACGAAGCTGGCCGAGTAAATTTGAATACAGCTCGTTTGACAATGCTTTGGAAAAAGAACCCTTTGCAGATACCAAAGAGCCGATATAAGTCTTCAGTTCCTCATGGAAACCGGCAGGAAGGTTTCGTTGAAGAGGGAAAGAAGAGTCTTTCATAATGACTGTTGTCGTCAACTTCTCCCCGGAAAGCGTGTAAGAGATAATGGCAGTTTCGTTATCGAGAACACTCGACTGCAAGTCGTTAATAGGCGGTATGGTGTTGCCTTGAAAAGAGATCTCTTTCGAAAGAAGCTCTTGTTTCTTACCGAGATCCATCTCAAGATTCCTGATTTCAGTAGCGATCCCTGTCCTTTCCACACTGTCAGCGACCCCGTTTGCCTTTATTGACAACCGTGTTATCCTGGTTTTAAGATCCTGCACGTTTTGAAGTAGCGGTGAATTTGATTTCTGTGCCAGGTTAGATAACTGCCGGTTGAAGGCGAGCACCGAAGCCTTATTGAGCTGGTCGAAGGAATAAAGGTCTTCGAAATATCGTCGCTCTCCTGTTTTTGAATACAATTCATAGGCGATCTCCACGGGGCTGGAGTGAATTGTATATTTTATCTTACCCAGGAATAGTCTCGCCTGGTCACTATCGTATGTTTTTTCAACATAAGAGACAAGAGCGAGCGCCGATTGATAGGTCTTCAATTCATTCACAGCATCCTGCAAACGGCCGTATTGCCGGTACAAAGAATGCCATGCTTCTGCCTTGGCTACAAGTACATTAAAAACGTCGATAAAGGAAAATACTCCCGAATAGTTTGAAGGCACTGATTCGACGGAGCTGCCAGTGAATGAAGGAAACAGTTGGTTGAGTGCTTGCTGGTATAAAACAAGTGCATTGCTATAATCTTTTGTTTCCTTTTCTATATCACCGATCAATTTAAAACTGAGACCCAGGTCTATGTTCTTCTCGTTCCTATAGTAGATGGCATTTTTGGCGACTGCCAATTGAAGGTATCTCCTTGCCGCAGGATAATTCTTCAAATCATAATACGCCGATGCCATATCGTTGCACAAACCTACCTCGAGCCTGTTCTGGTAGTTAACCTTCTTGAAATAGTCGATCGCTTGCGCAGGCGATCCCGACCGAAGATGGATCAGCCCTATGTTGTTGTAGATCTCATTTTGGTAAAGGCGGTAAGGCAACAGCTCATGGAAGATCTTGTAGGCCGTGTCATATTGCTCGAGCTTCAGCAAGACCGTCGCGAGGTTGATCTTGTAGTTCACAAACAATCCCTTGTAAAATGGATGGTCTTCCGGAAGCACGTCCGTCGCTTTTTGAAAGTAGTTCTTAGCCTGGTAATAATTGCCCGACTCGTAGTATACAGCGCCAAGCATGTTAAAAAGTCTTTCGCTTTCCTGTAATTTGGCTTTGTAGCGAAGTTGCAAAGCCTCTGCCTTCCTGAAGTAATTGACAGCACTATCTGTCCTGCTTTGGGTATAATAGATGATTCCTGCAAAAACATAGGGCTTGAAAAGGACTGAGTCGGATAGACGCATTCCTTGCACTGGCATGTCAAGTGCAAGTTTATAATACTCTAAGGCTTTCGCCGAACTATCGAAATAACTTTCCAGTTCACCTGCTTTCACAGCCGAGAAGAAACGAATGGTATCAGCAACCGAAGCCGTTGACGGCACGTGTTGAAGTACACTACTGAAGTTGATTAATGCCAGCCGGTTAAACCGCTCTTCTTCCTTATCATTCTGCGATTGGTGTAATGCTTCCTCGTAGTATTTATTACCTTGTCGGTATTGCGCCAACACTTGTGGATCATAAGGACCATTCGTTTGCGATGGGCCGGCAAGCAATAGGATTGAAAATAGAAAAACGAATAAACAGGAAACAGTTCTCATTTTAGTGACCAATGATCACAACGCATGGTGGTCTTGGCCTGGATAAAGATAGGCTACTCGATAGATTGTTGTCAATAGGTCCCGCAGTAGACGGGATTGCCAAACGGTTGACACTAAGAGACAGGAGCTGGTGGGCCTGCATCAAACCACTGACATTAGAGGGCACATCAGAAAGATTGTTGTAATGATAGAGGATCACGTCCATCTCGTTTTGAACGCCGCCGCTGTTATCATTGATGGTGTATTTAATAGTAGTCTGCTTCCAGCTACTATGTGTTGGATCATCAAAAAAACCTCTTCTAATCGATTCATTCACGTTGATCTGTCCATTAGTGGTATTGATGGCCAGCTTATTATCGGCTCCAACGCCATAACTACCTGCAGGAAGCGATTTTGTTACGTCGCAGTTATAAACAGGGCTAATGACGGAGTCATTCTGTGACAAATAGTGAAACCCATCGAGGTAATTGATACCCGATAGAATGATGAAGGTCGAATCTTTCGTGCCTCCATCTGGAGACTGGAAGTTGATCTTATATTTCAATCCCGTTTGGCTCTGTCCATCACTTCCTTTTAATGCAACGGTTATGGCCCCTGTTGAGTTGTCGATAAGAAGGTTGCCGGGAAAAGCCCTATAAGTTCCAGCCCTTGTATTCACAGGACTTATTGTGTAAGTATTCGACTTCAAATAAAACACGGAATCTCCGTAACTAAGATTTCCATCCCCACCCGTTGTTACCGGCGACTTATGGCATGAAGAGAACACCGACAACCCCGCAACGACTGCCAGCATTCTAAACAATGTAACTTTCATTATGCGCTCTTTCAACCACATCTCGATCAAATATACTTTTTAAAGGTCCCCACCGAACTCAATCTTCGCATCCCTGCGAGCCATGCCTTTCGTTAAAACGACCACTTTCACTTATTAGTATAACCAAAAGCTCAAAACATAACCACCACCTAAACTTCTCCCTCTCTCTCTTACATGTATTTCTTGTATGGTTCATCCCCTCTCTCCTTATATGTCTTGTATGCCTTATATGGTTCACCCTTCCCTCTCTCCGTTTCCCTCTCCCTGGAACCTGCTGAAAAATCTCCCATTGAAGATCGATCTCCACCTGTCCCCGTCCTTTAGAAGTCATGCGGGCCCTTCCTCATTAACGACCCTTCCGCGAATCCTTTTAAAATAGTCTAAATATCACTTAATTTCTAACTGGCTGTAACGTCTCGTCCACTCGCCTTATCTATACTTTTAAATCAATTATTATGGATATTACAGCCAATTATTCAGAAAGCTATACCCCTGCTCCCACCCTCAGTCGTACGCACACTGTCACCAGGCTCTTGCAATGGACTTTTGGTCTCGTGCCCATAGTTGCAGGCGCGGACAAATTCATGCACCTGCTTACCGATTGGGATAAATACCTCGCTCCGGCCGTTGCAAACCTCTTACCGTTTTCCGCCCACACCTTCATGAGCGTAGTCGGGATCATTGAAATGGTAGCGGGAGCACTCGTACTCATCAAGCCAAAACTGGGAAGTATCATCGTGACGCTTTGGTTGATAGGTATAGCCATCAATCTTTTGCTTTCTGGCCAATACTTCGATGTTGCCGTAAGGGATACGGTGATGGCCATCGCTGCTTTTTCGCTTTTCCTTTTAGTCAGCAAAGACCGTCATGAAGGAGCGGAATGATAGAAGGCAAACTCGTGTTGAATGATAAGCTTTGAAAAACACTATCGAAAAGACAGCCCATTAAAAAAAGAGCCGTCATGATAACGGCTCTTTTGCATAACCCTAATGCACCGGCTTTTCAGCCACAATCTTGTAAACCTTTCCTGTGTTGCCGGTAGGTCCTACTTTTTGTGTGGCAAGCACATAGACCTCGCCTTCGGAATCCTGTCCGAAGCCTTTTACATACTGACCCAAATTGTCGGGAAAGCTTTTGAACGTGAGTTTGTCGTATGACCACTGGCCACTTTCTCCACCAGGATTACTTGAATAGATCTCACCTGTTGGCGTTGAGAAAGTCCGGGAGAAATTCCCAAAGATGTATTTGCCTTCCATACCGGGTATGGAATGTCCGCGATAAACATTACCTCCCACGATCACAACAAAATGTCCTCCCTTAGGATTGGCAGCGTTGGCGGCTTCTATAACCGGATCGATCAAAGGATTGCCAAAAGCATCTTTGTCCGGACAGGAAGCCAATTCTGAAAATTCATTCGACGCATTGAAACAATGTGTTCCTTCCTTCACATTCCATCCATAATTGCCTCCCTTTGTCACCACATCGATCTCTTCGTAAAGACTTTGACCTGCATCTGATAAAAACATCCTGCGCGACCCGCTCATGTCGAATGAAAAACGATAGGGATTTCTGAATCCATATGCCCACACTTCATCGCGCCCGGGCTTGCCAACAAATGGATTGTCCTGCGGTATCGAATATTGCTTTCCATCGGACATCGAGTTCACATCGATCCGCAATACATTTCCCAAAAGATTGGAATCAATATCCTGTCCATTGCCTCCCGCATTTACGGTATACCAGTCGGTAACATGCCCCGGCCCAATATCATTCTTGTTACCACCGTCTCCAATAGAAATATAGAGGTAGCCATCGTGACCAAATTCGATTGTGCCTCCGTTGTGATTAGATTGAGGATGTGGCTCCTGCAATATTTTTCTTTCGCTACTAATATCGGCCATGTTCGGATTGTTCGAAACCCTGAACTCGGAAACAGTGGTTGTATTATTCCAGGTTTTTGGAAGACCGGTATTGCCGGCATCGTTTGTAGGTCCACCGGGCGGTGGAGGCGCCGTGTAGAACAGGTAGAACTTACCATTGTTCTTGTAGTCGGGATGGAAGGCAATGTCCAGTAGCCCCCTCTCGTCGTAGAAAGGAGAAAGCCTCACTATTTTACTAGTGATATCAATGAAAGGCTGTGACAACTTTTGCCCGTTCGCATCAATGATCCAGATCTTTCCGACCTGGTCCACTATGAACAAGCGATGGGAGCCATCGGGTGGCGACACAAGGCTTATGGGCGAAACAAAGTTGTCGGAGACCATTTGAAGGTCAAGGTCTCGCGAGGGGTTATCGCCATTGCGTGAATTTTTTGTTTCCTGCAAGGCGGACTGCGATGTGTCTGCTTTCTTGCACGAGGAAATCCAAATGGTGCAAACGAATAAGGTGCACAGAATGATTGTCGGTGTTCTTCTTGTTTTTTGGGAATGCCGCATAAGATCGGTTTTAGTGGTGAAGTATTGAACGGAGATTAACTCTGTTTCAGAGGGAAGGATAATAAGGTCTCTTGCCAATGGATACGTCGTTGATATAGCCAACCATCCTTTGGCCAAAATGATTTTCCGGTATATGCAGGAGTAAGAGGTGAATACGGGAATTGTAAGGAATAGTTGCTTCCCCTTCCCTTTTGGAAGCCTGTCATTTACAAGTCGCTTCCTCTATGCGAACTCTCATTTCAAGCCGAATCTACTCTTCACTCCATGCATTCCCCATACATCATCCATACATCACCCATACATTACCCGTACATTACCCATGGATACTTCATCAAAAGCACACCGCACATTATGTTAAATACAAATACCCCCTAGACCTCCACCACCATCAACTCCACAATTCTATAAATGACCCGCCTAATCAGCCTAATCAACCCAATCAACCTACACCGGAAACGACCCCACATTGGACATTGAAAATCGAACATTGAGTATTGAACATTAACTCCTCAAACCAATAAAACCTCTCCACCCCAAAACGACCCCAACCACAAACCACAAACCTCTCTCCCCAAACAATTTCATTCCCATGACAAACCAAACCCCCATAGTTCAGACTTTTGCCCCTCAATGGCAGAAGTCTCATTAAAAGAACGATTTTCAGCACTTGGCAATCTCCCCGCCTTTTTCAAACTGGTTTGGCAAACCAGTCGCTCGCTAACCATCGCGACAGCATCGATACGCCTCGTCCGTTCGGCCATACCCGTCAGTATTCTATACGTAGGAAAGCTCATCATCGACCAGGTTATTTTTCTGAGCAGGGAGTCGAATCAACCTCACACCCATCTCTGGGAACTCGTCGCCATTGAGTTTGCCTTAGCCATCTTTTCCGATGCCTTGGGAAGGCTGTCTACCTTGATCGATAGTTTACTTGGCGACCTTTTTTCCAACTACACTTCCATCCGGATCATGGAACACGCGGCCACGCTGGACCTCGAGCAGTTTGAAGATTCCAATTTCTACGACAAGCTGGAAAGAGCAAGGCAACAAACGATTGGCAGAACCATACTGCTTTCGCAGGTACTCAGCCAGCTGCAGGACCTGATCACCATGGGCTTTTTGGCGGCAGGTCTCATAGTGTTTAATCCCTGGCTCATCGTACTTCTTTTTGTAGCGGTACTTCCAGCCTTTATGGGAGAAGCTTATTTCAATGATCAAACCTATTCGCTTAGCCGCAGACAAACACCACAACGAAGAGAACTCGATTATGTGCGCTACATAGGAGCCAGTGACGAAACGGCGAAGGAAGTAAAACTCTTCAACCTCTCCGGCTTTTTGATCGACCGCTTCAAGGAGTTATCCAACAAGTTTTACAAAGACAACAAACGGCTCACGATCAGGAGGTCTCTATGGGGAACGGCATTCTCTCTCTTCGGCACCATGGGCTATTATGGCGCCTATGTCTTTATCATTTCAAAGGCGGTGCAGGGAAAAATATCCATAGGTGATCTCACCTTCCTCGCAGGTTCTTTCAGGCAATTGAGAAGTCTTTTGGATGGAATACTTTCACGGTTTACCTCTGTGTCGCAAGGCGCCATCTACCTCAAAGACTTCTTTGATTTCTTCGAGATCCAGCCGAACATCAAACCGAAATCCGATTCACTTCCGTTTCCTAATCCTATCCAACACGGATTTGTTTTTGAGAATGTAGGCTTCCGGTATGCCAACTCCGATAACTGGGCAAACCGTAACCTCAGCTTCACACTGACCGCCAATGAAAAGCTTGCACTCGTCGGTGAAAACGGCGCCGGTAAAACGACATTGGTAAAGTTGCTCGCGCGACTCTACGATCCAACAGAAGGAAGAATTTTATTGGATGGACACGACCTTCGTGAATACGACCTGGCGGAACTAAGAAAGAATGTCGGGGTGATCTTCCAGGATTATATCCGTTACCAAATGACCGTTTCTCAAAACATTGCTGTCGGTAATATCGATGAAAAAGAAAACCGTGAGCTGATTGTGAAGGCGGCAAAGAAAAGCCTCGCCGACCGCCTCGTACAAAAGCTCGGAGGTAAATACGACCAGGCACTGGGTAAACGTTTCAACCAGGGAGTAGATCTCTCCGGTGGCGAATGGCAAAAGATCGCGCTTGCGAGAGCCTATATGAAAGAAGCGCAGCTACTGATTCTCGATGAACCTACTTCCGCACTCGACGCAAGAGCCGAATACGAAGTCTTCCAACGCTTCGCCGAACTTACTAAAGGCAAGACAGCCGTTCTTATCTCCCACCGCTTCTCCACGGTACGCATGGCCGACCGCATTCTTGTTCTTGACAAGGGCGAACTCCTTGAACTCGGAAGCCACGAAGAACTCCTGCGCCGCACCGGCCGCTATGCAGAATTGTTCAAATTGCAGGCAATGGGCTACCAGTGACAATGTGACAATGTGACGATGGGGCAATGAGATGATGGGACAATGAGACGATGAGAAACAATTAGCTGATGTGTTGATTAGCTGATTAGCTAATGAGGGAATGTGCCAATGAGACAATATGAAAATGAGGCGA
>DATDNL010000004.1:0-3967 GCA_036518315.1 Flavisolibacter sp.
TATCGTCATTTGCACACCAAACGGACTCCATGCTGAACACAGTGTAAAAGCGCTCGTGAAAGGCAAACATGTTCTTTGCGAAAAGCCTATGTGTCTCACCACCCCAGACGGAAACCGGATGATCAAAACGGCGGAGGCCCAGGGTAAGAAAATCTTTGTTGTTAAACAGAACAGGTACAATGAGCCGGTGCAATACGTGAAAAAACTGCTTGAGGCAAATAAGCTTGGAAGGATCTTTAGTTTCCAGGTCAATTGTTTCTGGAACCGGCCGCAGGCCTATTATTCAAATTCATGGAAAGGTTCAAAAAATCTTGACGGGGGTATCCTGTATACGCAGTTTAGTCATTTTGTCGATATTCTATATTGGACATTGGGGAACGTTCAAAAAGTGAAAGGAATAAAAGGAAATTTTAAAAGTCGATCTGATTTTGAGATTGAAGATACAGGTGTGGCGATTTTGGAGATGGAATCCGGCGCGATAGGGACCATCAACTACACGATCAACAGTTGTCATAACAACCTCGAAGGTTCGTTCACCATTTTTGGTGACAACGGAAGCGTTAAAATCGGTGGACAATATTTAAATACACTTGAGTGGTTCGAGGTCGACGGAGAGCCCAAGCCAGAAATGCTTGCAGTCTTCTCAGCGAACGATTATGGCTTTTACCAGGGGTCAATGAGTAATCATCATAAAGTGTATGATGAACTTATTCGCTCACTGGAAGGAGACGGGAGTTTGCTGGAAGCCAGGGACGCTATCGCAACGATTCAAATCATTGAAAAGATTTATGCGGCAAGCGAAGAAGCATAGAAAGAAGCTCGTTTTTACAGTTACAAATGACCTTGTATACGATCAGAGAATGATCCGGATTTGCAGTTCATTGCAGAACCATTCTTATGATGTGATCCTGGTGGGAAGAAAAATGAGAAAGTCACCACCGCTATCCAACCAGCACTACAGGCAAAAGAGGCTTCATTGTTTTTCTGAGAATGGTAAGTTGTTCTATTTCGAATATAACCTAAGACTTTTTTTCTTCCTGCTTTTTCAAAATTGCGACCTCGTTTGCGCAATTGACCTGGACACTATCCTGCCATGCTATTTTGTCTCTATTTTCCGTAATAAGGAAAGAGTATATGATGCCCACGAATTGTTTTGTGAAATGAAGGAAGTGGTTACGAGGCCAGCTGTCTATCGTTTTTGGAAACGGATTGAGAAATTTGCTGTGCCGCGGTTCAAACATGGTTATACGGTGAACGCCCCAATACGGGACATTTTTAAAAATGAGTACGGTGTTAGTTATGAGACCATAATGAACGTCCCGGTTATGACCAACGAGAATGGCCGACCACGGGAAGATTTTATTATCTACCAGGGCGCCGTCAATCATGGGAGGAGTTTCGAAACCTTGATACCCGCCTTTCAGTGGATCGATTGCGCTTTCCACATCTATGGTGGTGGTAATTTTATGGACGAATGCCATGAGTTGGTCGAGAAGTTTCATTTACATGACAAGATCATCTTTAAGGGCAAGGTCGCACCGCAGGAACTGAAGGCTATTACAGGAACTGCGTTATTAGGAGTTACGTTGTTTGAAAATAACGGCCTCAATAACTATTATTCTCTCGGCAATCGTTTTTTCGATTATATACACGCAGGTATTCCGCAGGTATGTGTTGATTATCCAGCCTATAAAGCAATTAATGACGAGTTTGAGATTGCTGTGCTTATCAGTGATTTGACGCCGCAGTCTATTGCTAATGCTATCAATTCTTTATTAAGTAATGTTGCTTTGCAGGATAAATTAAGAGACAATTGCCGTAAGGCACGGCTGGTGTATAATTGGCAAAATGAAGAAAAGAAGCTCGTTCAATTCTACCAAAGAATTTTAGATTGAGTGAATATCTCCATATCGTCTCTTTAACGGCCCCTTCACCGCCAGATTACGGTGGCGCATTTGATCTTTTTTACAAGATACCCGCCCTGGCCCGTCTTGGGAAAAAAGTAATTCTTCACTATTTCGATTACAAAGAGGGCCGTGGCCACGAAGGATTGGAGCAGTACTGTGTCGAGATCAATAAATACAGTCGTTCTACATTTTTTCAATCGATGCTGACTCTGAAACCGTATATCGTTTCTTCCCGAGTTGAAAGTAAGCTGGTCAGCCGGTTGAAGGAAGACAATCACACTGTTTTGTTAGAAGGAATTCATTGCACAGGCATCGTTCCTTATTTAAAGAATCGAAAAGTGCTGGTCAGGGTACATAATGATGAAGCGACCTATTATCGCCAGCTCCAGCAGAATGAACGCAATAGGCTGAAAGCGCTTTACTTCTATTATGAGGCCACCCTCCTCTCTCGCTTCCAAAAGGCTATGTCGAGCGATCCTTACTATTTGTTTGTTTCCGAGACTGACAAAGAAAGCTTCCGATTAAAATACGGGCAGCCAAAACAGTTGTTTCTTCCGTGCTTTATTCCGTGGCAGCATGTAAAGTCTCTGACGGGAAAGGGGAATTATTGTCTTTACCATGGGAACCTTTCCATTTCCGAAAACATAAATGCTGCGCTTTGGCTCACGCAATCGGTCTTTCCGTCCATAGATTTACCGCTTGTAATAGCAGGCAAAAATGCTAATGTCTTAAAAGGTAAAATTTCCGGCGATTTAAACGTTACGCTTGCGAACGACCCTACAGACACCCAGCTATCAAATTTGATTCAACAGGCGCATATTAATGTGCTTCCTTCATTCAATAATACAGGGGTAAAGCTTAAGCTCATTCACGCACTTTATGAGGGTAGGTTCTGTTTCACCAATCGCGCCGGCGTTTCAGGGAGTGGACTGGACAGTGCTGTTACCGTACTTGAAACCAATTCCGATTGGGTAAAAACGATTAAGACAGTAACGCAGAGTGAGTTTACAGATGCATGCGTAAAAGAACGACAAGTTCAGCTCGGTAATTATAACAACGAATTGAACGCTCAAAAGCTTATGGAGCTATTGTAGCATTGTCGTAGACTCTACCCTGCTCAGTTCTGACCATTCTTGAAGGGAACTTTTGAATGACTATATAATCATGGGTTGCCATTACGACCGAAGTCCCATACTCTCTTGCAATATGAATCAGGAGGTTCATGATCTCGTCAGAGGTTTCAGGATCGAGGTTTCCTGTCGGTTCGTCCGCCAGGATTAGCTTGGGGGAGTTCAATAAGGCCCGGGCAATGTCAACTCTTTGTTGCTCTCCACCGCTCATCTCATAAGGCATTTTAAACCCTTTTGAACGTAATCCAACCTTATCAAGCACATCAGCGATCTTCTCATTCATTAATTTTTCTTCCTTCCACCCTATGGCTCGCAAAACAAACTTGAGATTCTCATTCACATTACGGTCGGTGAGTAATTGGAAATCCTGGAAGACAACGCCCATATTTCGACGAAGAAACGGTACAGTTTTCCAGGTCAGTTTTCTTAGGTCATAGCCTACTACCGACCCCTGGCCGTCTTTTAAAGGAAGTTCTCCGTACAAGGTTTTCAAAAGGCTAGACTTGCCGGTTCCCGTTTTGCCCACCAGGTAAACGAACTCTCCTTTTTGAACGGTAAAGTTCACCTCCTGCAAAATCAAACTATCTCCCTGGTAGATATTAGCATTACGGAGTTCCAGAATTGTTTCAGCCATGCACTTATTTTTTGCAAAATAAGCAAGAATGCAAAAAGCATGCGTTATTTATTTAAAAACTAAAGATTTAGTTGTAAGACTAAAATATTAGTTATAACTTGTCATTTATAATACTTAAAGATGAAAACGTTGACCAAGGCAGAAGAACAAATAATGCAGGTGATCTGGAAACTCAAGGAAGGTTTCATAAGGGATATTATGGATGCAATACCAGCTCCCAAACCTCATCAAAATACTGTGGCAACCATCCTCAAGATTTTAATCGATAAGGAATTTGTCGGCATAAGAGTCTTTGG
>DATDNL010000005.1:0-3517 GCA_036518315.1 Flavisolibacter sp.
GGAAGAACAGAAAAAATTGATGAATTACCGCATCAACGAGCAAGGCTACACATGGCTGAAGATGGACCTGGGCATAGGAGAAATTAATAAGATTCCAGGCGCTGTTGTGAATTCCAAGTTTTGGCAAGATGAACAGGGGAATATAAACCAGTGGGGAAACTGGGGACCGACAAGTTATTCGAACTCAAGGCATCCGTTTACGCAGATTCAAATCACGGAAAAAGGACTGGACGAGATGGCCAAGTTGGTAGAGAATGTAAGAGGTATGTTGGGGTATGACATTCCACTTTCCACCGACCATTTTGGACACTTTGATCTGAACAACGGTATTCGTCTCGGCAAAAAATTAGAGAAGTACCGTTTAGCATGGATGGAAGACCTGGTTCCGTGGGATTACCCGGATCAATGGAAGACTATATCTGATGCGTTGGAAACGCCAGTGCTTACGGGCGAAGATGTTTACCTGCTTTCCGGCTTCAAACCTCTAATTGATATACATGCGGTAGATATCATTCATCCGGACCTGGCTACGTCGGGAGGACTGCTTGAGACAAAACGCATTGGTGATTATGCCGAAGAGCATGGCATTGCAATGGCAATGCACCAGGCCGGCACTCCGATTTCTTTTATGGCGAATGTTCACTGTGCTGCCGCCACTCAGAACTTTTTGGCGCTGGAACATCATTCAATTGATCTTCCGTGGTGGGAGAGCCTTGTTAAAACAACAGATGGAAGAAAGCTGATTACAAAAGGCTTTGCTAATTTACCATTAACAGCGCCGGGACTCGGAGTTGAATTGAATGAGGACGTAGTGAAACAACATCTACATGCGGATGATAAATCCTACTTTGCGCCAACACCTGAATGGGATCAGCTAAGATCGCATGACCGAATTTTTAGTTAAGGGCGACTGGTTACGCGTATCCACAAAGTAAATTATGGAAGCGACAATTGCGAAAACACGATGGTACCGGCTAGTACCAATTGCATTTATCACTTACAGTCTTGCGTATCTGGATAGGGCGAATTTTGGATTTGGCACTGCGGGTGGTATGTCGAGGGACTTAAATATTACACCCGGAGTTGCTTCGTTGTTAAGTTCATTATTCTTTTTAGGTTATTTTTTCTTTCAAATTCCCGGTACTCACTATGCTGCTGTACGAAGTACGAAGAAATTAATATTCTGGTCCTTGATTTTATGGGGTTTCTGTGCGATGGCGACGGGCTTAACGAAGAACGTGAACTTTTTGATCGTTATCCGGTTCATGCTTGGTGTAGTAGAGAGTGCAGTTATGCCGGCAATGATTGTTTTACTTAGCAGATGGTTTACAAAGAAGGAAAGATCGCGAGCTAATACATTTTTAATCCTGGGGAACCCGGTGACGATATTGTGGATGTCGATCCTCTCGGGGTATTTAATTAATTCATTGGGATGGAGATGGATGTTCATCCTGGAAGGGCTGCCTGCCATTATTTGGGCTTTCTTCTGGTGGAATCTTGTAAATGACAAACCGAAAGACGCAGAATGGCTAACACAAGAGGAGAAGAATGCTTTGGAAGACCTGTTAAAGAGGGAGCAAAAGAACATCAAGCCAGTTAAGAACTACATGGAGGCGTTCAAAGCCAGGGCTGTCGTACTTCTTTGCCTCCAATATGCTTTTTGGAGCATAGGCGTCTATGGTTTTGTGATGTGGTTGCCCACGATAATAAAGGGCGGTCCAAACATGAATATAGTTGAAACAGGCTGGCTTGCTGCCATTCCTTACTTGTTTGCGATTATAGCAATGCTTTCGACTTCCTATTTTTCCGACAAGATTTTGAACAGGAAGATATTTGTCTGGCCGTTTTTGTTAATTGGTGCTATTGCATTTTATGGTTCCTATTTACTGGGGACAAGTAACTTTTGGCTATCATACACTTTATTGGTGATTGCCGGAGCAGCGATGTATGCACCCTACGGGCCCTTCTTTGCTATTATGCCTGAAATATTACCGGCGAATGTTACCGCAGGTGCCATTGCCCTGGTCAACAGCCTGGGTGCTTTAGGATCATTCGCGGGCGCCTATCTCGTCGGGTATTTTAATGGAATAACCGGTGGTTTTGGTGTCTCCTACGTATTTATGGCCGGATCGCTGTTAGTTGCTGCTATTTTAACATTGGTTGCAGTTCAAGACTCAAAAACAAAGTTTGTTGTGGATGTACAACCCGCAATTGATTCCATAGAGGCTTAATTCATTTAGTTAACATATGCAAAACGACGTCATGATTTCAGGAAGCAATTTCGTTGGCTTTGAAAGAAAAGCCGATGGTGAGCAGAGATTGCATTCGTTTAGCACGGTGACGAGAAAGTACTTGCCCGGCGAATTTGCTGTTGCCACTGATAGTGAAGTTCAAACTGCCATTGAGAAGGCAACGGTCGCTTTTCAAACCTTTAGACAAACATCTTTTGCTGATAGGGCGTCGTTCCTGGATACGACTGCAGAAGAAATCATGCTATTGGGTGATGCCCTGGTTGAAACCGCTCATTTAGAGAGCGGGTTACCTGAAGCAAGGATCATCAATGAGAGGGGCAGAACCGTAGGGCAACTGAAGTTGTTCGCTTCTCTATTGCGGGAAGGTTCATTTGTTGAAGCTATCATTGACACTGCCTTACCCGAGCGTAAGCCTTTGCCGCGACCCGACCTGAGAAGGATGATGCATCCTATTGGTCCGGTTGCTGTTTTTGCAGCCAGTAACTTTCCTCTTGCATTTTCAACTGCAGGTGGTGATACTGCTTCTGCTTTGGCGGCGGGTTGCCCGGTAATTGTAAAAGCCCATAGCTCACACCTGGGAACGAATGAATTGGTTGCCTCGGCCATTATTAAGGCTGCGACGAAATGCGGAATGCCAGACGGCGTTTTTTCTGCGTTAATTGGACAAGGATCTCAACTGGGACAGCAATTGGTAAAACACGACGGCATTAAGGCAGTTGGATTTACCGGTTCTTTCCGCGGGGGGATGGCATTGCTGAAGGCAGCGGTAAATGAGCGCGAAGAGCTAATCCCTGTTTATGCAGAGATGAGCAGTATTAATCCCTTATTGGTTCTTCCAGATAAACTAAGGCGAGATTTGAAAACACTGGCAACACAAATAAGTGCTTCGATCACTCTTGGCGTCGGGCAATTTTGTACGAACCCCGGACTGTTATTTATTCTCAAGGATGAAAATGCCGATCTTTTTCTTGATGAGTTGAGCAAGGCACTAAACGATGTTGTGCCCGGAATCATGTTGAACCAAACCATTTGCCAGGCCTATCATGAAGAGCGGCAACAATTGATGTCGACCGAAGGAGTAGAAGTTTTGTTAGCCGTCGACGACGGTAAAGACGAGTATAAGGGAGGTCCTGCTCTTGCAAAAGCACCGGCCGAATTACTGATTGAGAACAGTTCATTGCAGAATGAAGTTTTCGGTCCTTCCTCGCTTGTTATTGTTTGCGATAATGAGCATCAATTGCAGGAAGCATTAAAGTCATTGCAGG
>DATDNL010000006.1:0-3350 GCA_036518315.1 Flavisolibacter sp.
TCATCGACGGCGACCGTTTAAAATTGAAATATGTCCACGCAATCTATCACTACTGAAACCCTTCCCAGTCTAAGTACTACCGATCTTGCTTTTGAACGGACCATGTTGGCCCATGAGAGGACTTTAATGGCCTGGGTACGAACGGCTACTTCAATGATCTCGTTTGGCTTTACCATTTACAAATTCTTCCAGGAAATGAAAAAGAACGGAGCCGTAGACAATCATCTTTTGACACCAAGGGTGTTCGGGATGGTGATGATCTTCTTTGGATTGCTGTCGCTGTCGTTGGCGCAAATCCAACATCACAGGGCAATGAAGAAATTGAAACAGGCTTACCCGGCTACTCAAAGGTCAGTTTCGTCGGTCCTGTCGATCTTGATTCTTGTTTTCAGTCTTTTCCTATTCATTGCTGCTGCCTTTAGGCAATAATGTGAGTACAGCTAAGGCCAGCCCCTTTCAATATTTTCTTCGAGTATAATGAAATGAAGATCGTCGCGAGAAGAGATACTAGTGGGTCGAGCCGGAATAATCATGTTTGGCGCTGTCGTCGAAGTATTAAAAACGGTTTGCAGGTGAGCAAGGGCGGCTATTTGTACGACTTGTACCTATTTTGCACAATGGTTTGTTACTCGGTTTTTTTTTATATGTTTACTATGTGACAAACCCGTTGTGATGCGTTTGCTTCTTTTGACTGCTTTGCTCCTGCTCTTCAATGCTGTTTTTGCCCAAAGTGAACAATACAACTTTGCGAAGCTTGATATCTATAATGGACTTTCTCACAACCAGGTCAACACCATTTTGAAGGGGGATGATGGATTCCTATGGGTCGGTACTGTGTCGGGGCTTGACAGGTACGACGGCTATTCCTGTAAGGTTTTTCGGAGCAAGCATGACGACCAGACTTCGCTTCCGGACAATTCTATCACATCGCTTTATCAATTGCCAGATGGAAAGATGTGGGTGCTGGCGAGAGAGACGCCTTGCATTTATAATTCGTTTATGGAAAAGTTTGATGCCGATTATAATGGCTACCTGCATTCACTTGGGTTGCCGAACGGTAGCATCGTTAACATCACCAAGGGCGGGGACGGTCGGTATTGGTTTCTTTATGACAGCCTTGACCTGTATTTATATTCGAGTACCGAGAAGAAGGCAAGGCCGCTCAGGCAGAATTTCAAATTCAATCCATCTGAAAAGATCACATCCATAAAGGAAACGGGTGATGGAAAATTATGGCTGGTATACCAAACAGGTTTATTGCAGGAGTATGATGTCAATGCAAAGAAGATCATTTTCTCGAGCACGGCTCTTCAAAATCACGTTAGAAAGATCAATCCACGTGCCGGTTACTTTCCTTACACGTTGACCCAAGACAGTGATGGAGACCTTTGGCTGTCGGCTGTATCTCTTGGTGTGTTCATGTTCCACCCGACCGATCAGTCGATAATACAGTTTAGTGAAACGTCGTCGCCTTCACGGCTAAACTCGAATATCGTTTACCAAGTTGTACAGGACGATAATGGAATGATATGGGTAGCAACCGATCATGGGGGCGTAAACCTTATCGATAAAAGAAACCATTTTGCTGTTAGTTACTTGTTGAATGATCCGAAGAATCCGAAGAGTATCAGTCAGAATAGTATTACGGTGATTTATAAAGATGACAAGGGTATTCTGTGGCTTGGCACGTACAAACAGGGGGTCAATTATTTAAACAGCAACATTGCCAAATTCGCGCATTTTCATCACGAGGAATCGAACCCGCGTAGCCTTCAATACGACGATGTGAACCGGTTTGTGGAGGACAGGCTGGGTAACCTTTGGATTGGAACGAATGGAGGAGGCCTTATCTATTTCGACAGGAAGAACAATACGTTCAAGCAATATCTTCATGATCCGAATAACAAGAACAGCTTAAGCAGTAATGTTATTGTAAGCTTATGGCTTGATCACCAGGATAAGTTATGGGTAGGTACTTTTTTTGGGGGCCTGGATTGTTATGACGGAAGAGATTTTAAGCATTACCGCCATAATGATGCTGATTCGTCGAGCTTATCGAATGATAATGTGTGGGAAATCTTTGAAGACAGGGAACAAAATTTATGGGTGGGTACATTAGGTTCGGGCGTTGACCGGTTTGACAGGAGCACCAACCGGTTCGTGCATCATCAATATAGGGAAGGACAGGCGGAGCCTTTGCTTTCTAATTATATTTCGGCCTTTCTCGAAGATGAGAGAGGGAATCTGTGGATAGGCACTAATTTAGGAATTACGGTTTTTGAAAAAGGTAAAGCGAATCCAACTTTCTATGTGCATACAAACGAAGCAGGAAGCCTAAGTAACAACAGTGTTATTTCGATCACCGGGGACCGCAAGGGTAGAATATGGGTTGGAACGCGTGAGGGTTTGAATGTTTACATGCCGCAAACAGGGAAGTTCCAGGCATTTACGTCAGCCGATGGTTTGCCTGACAATACCATATTAGATATTCTTGAAGATGATCGTGGAACGTTGTGGTTGTCGAGCCCCAGTGGACTATGCAATGTTATTCCGAAACAAGAGCAAAATGGCCTGGGTATTTCCGTGATCAATTATGATGAGACGAACAACCTGCAGAACCGGGAGTTCAATGAAAATGCGGCGCTTAAGACCAGGTCGGGAGAATTGATCTTTGGTGGGCCGTCGGGGTTTAATATTATAAATCCAGGCAAAATACAGAAGCCTGTTTTCCATCCGAACCTTGTCTTCACCAACTTGCAGATACTGAACAAGAATGTTGAGGTTGGGGAAGAGATCAATAGCCGGGTACTTTTGAAGCAATCGTTGCCGCATCTGAAAAGCATTGATTTAAAGTATAAGGAAAATGTTTTCTCGATCGAGTTTGCCTGTGTAGATTTTTCGAGAAGCAATCGTGATAAATATGCCTATATGTTAGAGGGTTTCAACCCCGATTGGCTGTATGCAGATGGCAACCAGCGAAGAGTAACCTACACAAACCTTGACCCCGGGCATTACACTTTCAGAGTGAAGGTGTTGAATGGTGATGGTGTATGGAGTGGGGAAAAGACTTTGCAGATCAATATTGCGCCACCGTTTTGGCGAACGCCGTTTGCTTATATAATTTATGCCCTGTTGATTGCCGGCCTGCTGCTGCTCCTGAGAAAAATCACACTGGACCGGATTCACATGCGTTACGAGGTGGAGCAACAACGGAAAGAGGCGGAAAGAGCCCACGCCATCGAGCAATTAAAGACAAAATTCTTTACTAATGTCAGTCACGAGTTTCGAACACCGTTAAGCCTGATCATTGCTCCATTGGACAAGATCATTAAGAACACTCCTGATGAGGA
>DATDNL010000007.1:0-3278 GCA_036518315.1 Flavisolibacter sp.
ACCAGATGGCGCCTTTTATGCCTTCCCTTGTGTAGATTATTATTTTGGAATGAGCGACGGTGAAACCACCATCAAGAATGCCGATGACCTTTGCATGTACCTGTTGAACACAGCGCATGTATCTACTGTAACGGGTAGTGCCTTCGGCGATGAACAATGCATTCGCATCTCTTTTGCCAACAGCATGCCCAATATCGAGAAAGGATTTGAAAGGATAAAGACTGCGTTAAGCAGGTTGAAGTAATTCCCCCTGTCCCCTTAAAGGGGAGACTTAGGTTGAACATACCTTGTTTACTACAGTTTCCCTTGTGAAATAAATGAATACTTAACCGCAGCTTCGGCTGCGGTTTTTTAATGTAGTATCTGAGTAACGAACACGGACAACACGGATCAAACGGATTTACACCGATTAACAATCCATCCTTGTTAATCTTTCCAATCCGTGTCATCCGTGTTCTAAAAGATCTCCAACGGTAAGACTGCTGAAAACAAGAATGTCTCTTCGACCTAAGTTCCCCCTTTAGGTCCGAAGGACTCCGGACTCTTTCGGAGGGGACAGGGGGGCGTTAGCTTCCTCCAGGAATTTACTGTGTAATTCGAGCACCTGCGGTATTACCAGTTCCTGGTCATTGTTTACAATTACAAAGTCGCAGAGCCGCATCTTGATGTCTTCGTCAATCTGGCGATTGGCCCTGCTGATCACTTGTTCGCGTGAGAGCCCGTCTCTGTCCATTGCCCTTTTTATTCTGTAGTGCGTCGGCGCCTGTACACCAATAATGTAATCCAGTCCCTCAGCCGAACCACTTTCAAACAACAGTGCTGCTTCTTTGATCACATAAGGGGCTGTTTGTCTCAGCATCCATTCTTCTGCATCACGAATAGTTGGGGGATGAACTAACTCGTTCAGGAGATTCAGTTTGGAGGGGTCGTTGAATACTATTTCCGCCAACTTGGTACGGTTCAATTGTTCGTTTGTGTAAACATCTTCACCGAAATAGTGCTTGATCTTCGAGATAAGATCTTTATCGGTGTGATAAAGACGCTTGGATGCTTCATCGGCATAATAGACGGGTACATTCAGCAGTTCAAATATTTTGGCAATAGTTGTTTTGCCTGAACCAATTCCTCCTGTTAACCCGATCTTAAGCATGGTACCAAAGTACAAACTACAAGTGCCAAGTTCCAAATTACCGGCACAAAATTCAATACGTTCCCGGAAATAAAAAGGTCCCGCGCAAGGCGCGGGACCAGCTTCTTGGTTGACCGTTAAGTTATTTCTTCGCTACTTCGGTAGCAGGTTTGTTGATCTGCGTTGTATACTCCATGGAAATAGAAGACTTTTCCATTTTTATGGATAAGCCGGGAGTGATCTCGAGATTGATCGTGCCATCTTCATTCACTTTATTTACTGTACCGTGAATGCCTGCGATCGTCACGACTTTATCTCCTTTCTGTAAATTATCGATAAACTGCTTCTGTTGTTTTTGCTTTTTAGCCTGCGGACGAATAAAGAACAGCCAGAAAACAAGGATCATGGCTACAAAGAAGAAGGGCATGAAACTACTGCCTCCAGGTGCTGCTGCTTGTAATAGATACATAATGTTGATTGATTAATGAAAAATTTTAGTCTTTAGTTATTTGGGCTGTAAAGGTTAAATAATGCATGGTCTGTCCCTTGGTGTTGGCATCGACACTTACAGTCTTATGTGCTTCAGGACCCTGGCCCTGGCTATTGAATTTTGCTTTGATCGTTCCTTCCTGTCCAGGTGGAATCGGTTCTTTTGGTTTGTCGGCGATCGTGCATCCACAGGTTCCTCTTGCGTCGGCCACGATCAAAGGTTTGGTACCGGTGTTCTTAAACTTCCAGGAGATCTCGACAATACTGCCTTCTTTAATTTTTCCGAGGTCCTGCGTAGTGGAATCGAGCCATTGAATGGTGGTGTAGTTCATGGTATCGGCCATCGCCACCTTATTCAAAGAATCTCTTGCTGCTTCTTCCCTGGTTGCCGGTTTATCGGTACTCGTACAGGAAAAGAGCACGATAGCAAATGAAAAAAGAACCAAATATTTCATGAAGTCATTTTTGCAGATGCAAATGTAAACGAAATCAATTGTTAAGCTTTTTTAAAATCAATCTTGTGCAGCTTGTTTTGCTGTACCAGTTCTTTATGAATATTATCTAAAATACCATTTACAAACTGGCCACTTTGCTGGGTACTGTATTCTTTTGCAATGTCGATGTACTCGTTGATGGTGACCTTGGGCGGTATCGTTTCGAAATATAGGAACTCCGCAACTCCCAACTTCATAATGATCATATCCAGTGCTGCAATACGTTCGGGATCCCAGTTCTTAAGCTTGGGAACGATAAAACTCTCAAGGTGCTTTTCCTTTTCAAGCAGTGTATTCAACAAACTTTTGGCAAACTCCCACTTGTCGGAACTGATCACCTCAGTGAAATTGGCGCTGGAAGTCTTTTGAATAAAGTTTCTAAGTGTTTGGATCACCATCTCTGCATCATCATCCCAATTGATGAAGTTCTCTTCAATGTGACTGATGAACACTTCATCAGAAAGCATCAATTCATTGAGTATGTATTCGAGTATTTCTCTCTCCTGGGGATGAACTCTTTCATTTGTTTGAATGTATTCTTTGTATTGAGGGCTCTCCACCAAACGGTGATAAGTCTTTTTTACCAGTTCCTTGTCGATCCTCTGATCAGGCTTGCTCTTCCCGTAGGCCTGTTGAAAAGACACATTTTCTTTGATCTTCCAAAGAACCTCGTTACCCGCAATCTTGGTGTTGACATTCAGATCTTCTTTACTAGGCAGGTGTTTGTTGCTGCGGTTGTAGGCGTCTGTTTCAGCATAGCCGGCAACTTCCGTAAGAAAATGGGTAAGATATATCAGTAAGTCTTTGGACTGCTCGAAATGGCGTTGTAATAATTTAATGGGTTCGCCTGGTTTCACTTCACCTTCAAGGGTACTAAGGGTATACACCGTCTGCATCACCTTCACTCGTATATTCCTTCTGCTAATCATCTTTAAGAACTATTTGAGCGGGCGAAGATAGCAATGATAGAGGAATGAATAGCCACCAAAATCTAAAAACAGTGTTACTGTTTCTTTCTCTTCCGTAGTGAGGAATCTCTTGGACTTTGGTATTCATCACTATTGATGGGCGTCGCCTGGTGACCAGTTGCAGTAGCGAGCTGACCATCTTGCATATATTCTTTTCTGTTGTCCACCGGAATTCTCGTTGGTATTGTTGCTATTGAA
>DATDNL010000008.1:0-2774 GCA_036518315.1 Flavisolibacter sp.
AGGTGGCCACTATTTACGTTGACCCGGGTGACGACTGGCTTGTTAACAAAGCAGCTACCCTGCTTCAAGGCGATATAGAAATGGTAACGGGTAGAAAGCCTGCTATTGCAAATAATATAACATCCGCCGGCAAGAACGTCATTATTATAGGAACGCTGGAGGGCTCGCCAACGATTAAAAAGCTGGTAAGTTTGAAGAAGTTGAATGCTAACACGATCCGTGGAAAGTGGGAAGCATCTCAACTGCAGGTTGTTGCCAACCCTTTCGGGGGTATTCAGAATGCTTTGGTGATTACCGGTAGTGACAAACGGGGAGCGGCCTATGGAGTGTTTGAACTATCGAAGCAGTTAGGCGTGTCTCCATGGTACTGGTGGGCCGACGTTCCTGCTAAAAAGAAAAAAGAAGCCTACGTTCGCAAAGGCCTCTATACTTACAATTCTCCTTCTGTTAAATACCGTGGCATATTTATTAATGATGAAGCACCTGCTTTTTCCGGTTGGACCAAGCAAAAGTTCGGCGGTGTCAACCACCTCGTCTACGAAAAGATGTTCGAGCTCCTTTTGCGCCTCAAGGCCAACTACCTGTGGCCGGCGATGTGGGGCAATGCCTTCAACGATGATGACACCTTAAATCCTGTCCTTGCCAATCAATGGGGAATAGTAATGGGTACCTCACATCATGAACCGATGCTAAGAGCCCAACAAGAATGGAAACGATATGGCAGGGGGCCGTGGGATTACACGAAGAACGACACCGTCCTTAGAGATTTCTGGAGAAAAGGAATACAGAACATGGGCAACCATGAAAGCATCGTTACCATCGGTATGCGCGGCGATGGAGATATGCCAATGACCCAGGGCACAGCCACTGCTCTGCTCGAACGTATCGTCGCAGACCAGAGGAAAATAATTGAAGAAGTAACAGGCAAGCCGGCATCGAAAACGCCGCAGCTTTGGGCACTCTACAAGGAAGTGCAGGATTATTATGATAAGGGCATGCGGGTTCCCGATGATGTTACACTTTTATTGTGCGACGACAACTGGGGCAATATTCGCAGGCTTCCGAAACTCACTGATAAGAAGAGAACGGGCGGATACGGAATTTATTATCACTTCGACTATGTGGGCGGTCCAAGAAACTACAAGTGGATCAACACCAACAACATTGCACGCGTTTGGGAGCAAATGCACCTTGCCTACGAATATGGTGTCGACAAGATATGGATCGTCAATGTCGGCGACTTGAAGCCGATGGAACTGCCTATCTCCTTCTTTCTTGGTTATGCGTATAATACCGGGAAATGGAATGAAAATAACATCACTGACTTTTTCACGCAGTGGGCGAGGCAACAGTTCGGCGAAACACATGCAACAGAGATCGGTACTATTCTTAGAAAGTACTCCCAATATGCGTCGAGGAGAAAGCCTGAGCTGTTGGACGCAAAGACATACGACCTGGCTGAATACAACGAAGCTGAACGAGTCCTTCGCCAGTGGAAAGATCTTGAACAGGAAGCAGAAAAAGTGAACGCGATTTTGCCAGCCGAGTACAAGGATGCTTTTTTCGAACTGGTTCTGCACCCGGTAAAAGCTTTTGCCAATCTCCACCAGATGTACTACGCGGTTGCGCAGAATCAAAGACTTGCTTCAATCAACTCGCCATCGGCCAATGGATACGCCGAGAAAGCAAAAGAATGCTATGTCGAAGATTCTCTCCTGTCAATACAATATAACACCATAGCAGATGGTAAGTGGAACCACATGATGGACCAGACACATATTGGTTACACGTATTGGCAACAGCCACCAAAAAATACAATGCCTGCCGTCAAATGGGTTTCTGAAAAAGAAATGACGCCCACACAGGAACCCGGTGTAAAGGATACATGGGCTTCCAGGGTGCCCGCTGGCGTAAAAGGTAACGCCTTTTACGAACAGGAAGGCTTTGTATCGATTAATGCCAATCACTGGACAAGGTCAGTGAATTCGAAAAACATTCATTGGAAAGTGATTCCGGACATTGGTAAAGATGGTTCGGGAGTTACCACCTTTCCGGTGACATTAGCCACTCCGCTAAGTGCTGCAAGTCCTCATCTTGAGTACGATTTCTACTGCAACAGTAAAGACAGTCTTAACCTTTTGGCCTACTTCTCTCCCACTTTAAATTTTCAAAATTCGCCCAACGGCCTGCAGTTCGCAGTTTCAATCGACAATGGGACGCCCCAAATAATGAGCCTGAACAAAGAAGACAATACAGGCATTTGGAATAGTTGGGTCGCTAATAACATTATCATCAAAACGTCCAAACATCATATCTCTCAACCCGGAAAACATACCGTAAAATACTGGATGATAGACCCTGGGGTTGTACTCCAAAAACTTGTGGTCGATTTTGGAACCCTGAAGCCAAGTTATCTAGGTCCGCCGGAAACAATTAATAACCAGAAAAATGATTAACTTATGATAAAGCAATCTGCACTTTTCATTTCAGTTTTTACATCTCTCTTCTTCGTTGCTTGCGCGCAAACAAAGAGTACGACGACGAGTTCGGGCATTCCTTCGCTGAAGGAGACGTTCAAAACCGATTTTGCCATCGGAACTGCAATGGATGCGACGCAAATAGAAGTTAAAGATCCAAAAGCCGATGCACTGATCAGGCAACAATTCAACGCCGTCACTCCTGAAAACATCATGAAAGCTGAAGTGATTCATCCGCAGTGGGACAAATACGATTTTAATCTAGCTGACAAACTCGTTGCGTATGCCAAAAAAAAT
>DATDNL010000009.1:0-2924 GCA_036518315.1 Flavisolibacter sp.
TTTACCGCCGCCCTGAAAGACTTTGTGGCGCCGATTGACCTCTTCCTTGCACCACGTGTAAATGTTCTGTCTGACGTACCCGTCTTATGTGCTACTCAAAGCGTAAGCACTTTAAGCGTTCAAAATCCTTCGAATGCGTCGGTATACTCATGGGCAACGGCCAATGGTCATATTGTAGGAGCTACCACAGGTACAAGCATACAGGTTGACCAACCGGGTACTTATATTGTAACGCAACGATTGTCCGCGGGCTGTAACCCTTATGCATATGATACACTCAGCATCAATTACGATGCTAACTGTAAAGTGCTGGCTAGCCTTGTTACAGACTTTAGGGGAAACCTGGCCGATGGAAAGGCAACATTGAACTGGACTACCAACTATAATGATGGTATCGATTATTATGAGCTCCAACGTAGCCTCGATGGACAAGACTTTGAGACCATCGCTACGATCCCTACAAAGTCGACCGGTAGTGCTTTAGGTAATTATGCTTCTGTTGATGACGTTTCGACCTTAAACATGCCATTTGCATTCTACCGTCTGAAGATGAAGCTGACCGCAAAGTCGATTGTCTATTCTGCCATTCTTCGTCTGAACCTGCCTATAAAGAAGAACGACGTGATGTTGTATCCAAACCCGGTCAAGGACTACGTCCAGGTGGCCCTGTCTTCAGACAAAAAGCAGGATGTCAGAGTAATGGTTTACGACATGTCGGGCTCATTGATTCACCAGGCAAAGTACCCATTGAATAAGGGCAACAATGTGTTCACAATGGAGGCCAACAAGTGGAAACCCGGTACCTATATAATGCAACTCGTCACTCCAGATCTGACCATTCATAAAAAGGTTGTCAAGCAGCTTCAGAGCGGGCTTGAATGAAATTTGTAAGGGAATAATTTTTATCTTTACTTTATAAAATATGCAACGCTTCGGTTAAAGAACTGAGGCGTTGCTATTTTTTTCTTTCTATTCTAAACCTATTTTACTATGAGTGGAATACAATACGTGACCAAGGAAACACTGGAGCAAATGAAAGCTGAGCTGCAAAAAATGAAGAGTGTGGAGCGCCCCGCGGCCTCGAGGGCGATTGCTGAAGCCAGGGAAAAGGGCGACCTGAAAGAGAACGCCGAATATGACGCTGCCAAGGAAGCGCAGGGATTGCTTGAGGCAAAGATCGCAGCTTTGGAAGGGCAGGTTGCCACCGCAAGAATAGTCGACGAAACAACCATAGATACAAGCAAGGTTTCTATCCTGACAAAGGTGAAGGTGACGAATCTCATTACCAAAAAAGAGGTTACCTATCAAATCGTGAGCGAAAAAGAAGCCGATCTTAAGGCGGGCAAGATCTCTGTTACCTCTCCAATCGGTAAAGGGCTGTTGGGCAAAACGGTTGGCGACGTTGCGGAAGTGACTGCTCCGGCAGGAGTGTTGAAGTTTAAGGTGGAGCACATCAGTATTTGATTAGCTGATGAGAGAATGTGCAAATATGACGATGTGCCAATGTGCCAATGAAAATACCTCCTGGCTTTGATATCATTGTCACATTGTCGAATTATCAAATTGTCAAATTGCAAATTGCCAATGAAAAACACAGCCTAACTTTGATAACATTGTCACATCGTCATATTGACTCATTGCCACATTAATCATGACCATCTTTTCAAAAATCATTGCAGGGGAAATACCGAGTTATAAAATAGCGGAGCACGATAAATTCTTTGCCTTCCTGGATATATTCCCTTTACGCGAGGGACATACCCTGGTCGTTCCAAAGGTTGAAACAGACAAGTTCTTCGACCTCGATGATCAATACCTTTCCGAGATGCTGGTATTTGCCAGGCCGATTGCACATGCGATAGAAAAAGCTTTCCGTTGTAACAGGTGTGGGATAAGCGTCGTGGGTATTGAAGTGCCACATGCACACCTTCACCTCATTCCTATCAATTCTGCCAATGACCTGAACTTCACACAGCCTAAAATGGAAGTGTCGAAAGAGGAGTTGAAAAAGGCGCAGGAGAAAATACTTTCCTTTTTAAAATGATCCTTCATGAAGACCAGGGCAGGTGTTCTGTTTATTTCAATCCTGGTCAGTTTGTCTTCAATGGCGCAGGACAAAAACCCTGATGCTTTCCTTAGCCGGGTTGTTTCAACATTCAAGAACAATGATACCGCCTCTTTTGTTAGCCTGTTTATTGATTACCGGCAGCTAAAGAGCCTAATGTTGGAAGCAGAGCTGCGAGATGAGGACAAGGATACCGCTAATAATGCCTGGGTTTTGAAAAGTATTGCTAAGTATAGTGAAAAGCAGTACCACGAAGACATAGTCAACGGACGTATAAAGAAGTTCAGTGATTTCAGAAGTAAGATCGTTAATAAAGGAATTAGTCCTTCCGACTTGATCTTCGACAGTAGCCGGTACGAAGAAAGTATACCAAAGCGGTTCGACAAACAAAGACTGTTTAAGGGAACGATATTCTTAACCACCGGTAAAGATGTATGTAGAATCCCTTTCATGGCAACGTGGTTAGAAACTCAGAAGGGTTGGATGGACATCTATTTGATGGATTTCCTGAAAAAAGGTGAGGAACTGCCTCATCGGGACGTGTCGGGAACGGATACTGTTAGTGTGCAACTAGATGAAATAGAAGAAATGGAAGATTCGCCTCCTCCACCTCCCCCGCCCGTAGCTTCGAAAAAGAAAACGACGACTAAATCTCCGGCAAGGAAAACGAAGGTTAAGACTTGACGCGGTGCTTGTTTGATGCAATGAATTGCTCCCAACCGGAAGCCTTTTTGCTTACACCTGTCTTCTTTGCCGTCACGGTTACATCGTTGCTGCCGTAGAAATGACAAATGGCAACAGCCAGGGCATCCGTGGCATCGAAATACTTTGGCTTGTCAGGTAGCGCTGTAATTCGCTG
>DATDNL010000010.1:0-9870 GCA_036518315.1 Flavisolibacter sp.
AGAAGCGCCATAGGAAACGGCAAACGGGAGACCGGAAAGGTCAAACAGGAATAGGAGTCGATGGATGGACTGAAGATGTATCCTGAACTCGCCATCACAAATAATACAAACAAAAAGCAGTCTTTTGGGACTGCTTTAAATAAATCGGAGATCGTTCTTATGCTGATCTCATAACAGGGGTGTTTCGAGTTGTTCCAAAAAGTGCAACTCATTAAATATAAGAAGAAGCTTTCAATAATAAAAACATGCCTGGGCCACGCCGGCGTGCCGTATGGCAACACAGAGGTGTGAGCGGGCGTCGAAATAATCTTTGCGACTGTCGACTGCTGTTTTACACTCACCGAAATAAATAGGGCAGGGAAAGAAGGTTCGCTAATTTCCAAGCTTGCACTAACTACCATGACTGACTTCGCGCATATCCAAAATGATCAAAGGGCGCTTCTTTTCAAACTTGCACTGCAAATGCCCGCGCCAATCCTCGTGGTAAGTGGTGAGGAGTACCTGGTTGAATTCACCAATGATTCGTATGAACAATTAACTGGTAAGAGTTCAGAAGAACTTTTTCACCGGTCGGCTTTCGAGTCAATGCCTTGTGCTTCGTTTGGGGGTATATCTCAAGTGCTGGCGGAAGTTGGAAGAAGCGGGCAGGCTTTTCGTCTTAGGGAGCAACCAGGTCCGGTTGAAAGCAAGGACGGTGCGCAGGCAAAATATTTCGACATTTTATTTCAGCCGCTGAAAAGAGAAGACGGAGTCGCAGATGACATAATGATCGTGATGACGGACGTGACCGACATCGTGGCGGCGAGGACAAAGATCGAGGAAAGCGAAAAGGTGTACGAAGACTTCTTCGAGTATAATTCGCTTTCTGTGTGGTTAGAAGATTTTACAACGTTACACGATGAGCTGGAAAAGCTGAACCAAATTCATGGAGCAGGCCTCAGGGACTTCCTGTTATACCACCCGGATGAAGTGTATCGATTGGCGGACCTGATCTCGGTAAAAGACGTGAACCAGGCGTCGGTTAGGATGTACGGGGCTGCCGATAAGAAAGAACTGATGCAAGGTCTGTCGCGTTTGTTTAAGGAAGAGACTTTGCCCATTTTCGTTGAAGAACTGGTTGCCTTTGTGAATAAGGAAGAATCGTTTGAAGCGGAGTTTCCCATGGAGACATTAGGTGGAAAAAAACTCTATTGCCTCGTAAAGATCAAATTCCCCGTGAGTGAGGACTATAGTTCGGTGCTTGTGTCGGGTTTTGATGTGACAAGGCAAAGGCTTGCCGAACAGAAGATCAAAGAGAGTGAAAATCAGTTTAGGGGAACCTTTGAAAACGCTGCCGTCGGCATTGCACATGTGGGAATCGATGGCTCCTGGCTAAGGGTGAATGACAGGCTTTGCGAAATTGTAGGTTACGATAAAGAAGAGCTGACTAAGCTGAGATTCCAGGATGTAACACACCCCGACGATTTGAATGCTGACCTGGAGCAGATGTACCAGTTGCTTGATGGGGTGGTCCAGAGCTATTCGATGGAGAAAAGGTACATCAGGAAAGATGGTTCCATTACCTGGATCAACCTAACCGGTTCCTTAATAAGGAACGAGGATGGCACTCCCAGGTTTTTCATTGCTGTTGTAGAAGACATCAACGAAAGAAAGAAAGTTGAACGGTCACTTAGAGAAAGCGAGGAACGCTTCAGGGCATTGGTGACGGCGTCGTCGGATGTGGTGTTCCGCATGAGTGCCGACTGGAGTGAAATGAAAGAACTCCATGGCAGGGGTTTGCTTCCGGATACAGAGGAGCCGACAACGGACTGGATGGAAAAATATATCGGTCTGGCCGACCGGGCGCCCATGCTGGAAGCCATTAATAAGGCGATGCAGTCGAAATCAATATTTGAACTTGAACACCAGGTAGTGCAGGCAGATGGCAGCCTGGGGTGGACCTTTTCGAGGGCGGTTCCAATCCTGGACGATAAGGGCGACATTATCGAATGGTTTGGTGCCGCCAGTGACGTCACCGAGCGACACCGGACGTTCGTGGAGTTGAAGGAGAGTGAAGAAGAGTTCAGGACGATGGCGAACAGCATTCAGAATCTTGCCTGGATTGCCGACGCTGAAGGATGGATCTACTGGTACAATGAAAGGTGGTACGAGTATACAGGAACGAACTTCAAAGAAATGGAGGGATGGGGATGGCAGAAAGTGCATCACCCAGACCATCTCGATCACATAACCGAGTTTGTGAAAGCTGCCTGGAATGACGACAAGCCTTTCGAGTTGATGTTCCCCCTACGGAGATTCGACGGCGAGTACAGGTGGTTTTTGACAAGGGCTTTTCCCGTAAAGAATGAAGAGGGGAAGGTTTATAAATGGATCGGCACGAATACTGACATCGATGAACAGATAGAAAGGGAGAGAGAGCTGAAGCTGGCAAAAGAACAGCTGGAACTCACGTTTGCCAATGTGCCTTCGGGAATTTTCCTGATGAACACCGAAGGACAGTTTCTATACGTGAATGAACTGGCGGCCAGGCAACTTGGCTATCACACAGCAACTGAGCTGCTGAAAGAAAAGGACGTCTTCAAGGTCAGGGAGCGCGTCGAGAATTTTTACGAGGTGTTCAATGCTAAGGGCAAGCCGCTCAGCAACAGGGAATTCTCCTCTGCGATCAGTATACAGACGCAGCAGGTGGCTGAAGTGCTTTCCAAACATATTCATAAAGAAACGGGTGCGGTTCAGTGGCTTCGTTCGAAGTCGACACCGTTGTTTGATGAGGATGGGAAGATGATTCTCATCCTTACGACCAGCACCGATGTGACAGCTGAGCAGTCATTCACGGAGAATCTTGGAAAAGAAGTGGAGCAACGCACAAAAGAACTGGTCCGCTCCAACGAGGTATTGCAAAGATTTGCACACATAGCCTCGCATGACCTTAAAGAACCTGTTCGAAAGATAAGCACTTTTATCAGCCGTCTTGAAGAAGAACTGAAGGAATCGTTAACACCGGGAACGAAGGCCTATTTCGACAGGGTTTATTATTCTACCGAGAGGATGTTCTCACTAATTGATGGCATCTTGAACTACTCAAAGGTGGATGCGGAGCGGGACTCTTTCGCGGTGGTGAACCTGGACCGTCTTTTAAAAGGAGTGGAAGCCGATCTTGAGGTCGCATTGCTTCAGAAAAATGGAATCATCACTAACGATGAATTGCCCTCGATAGAAGGGATAGAGATTCTACTGAGACAGCTCTTCTACAATCTTATTTATAACGCAATCAAGTTCTCGAAGCCGGATGTCCCGTTGAAAATATCCGTCACGCACACGGTTGAAGAGAGAGCTCAAAAACAATGGGTTCAGATCTGTATCGCGGACAACGGTATTGGCTTTGAGCAGGAACATGCAGAAAAGATATTCGAAATCTATGCAAGACTTCATTCGAGAAATGTTTATGAAGGAACGGGTATAGGCCTGGCCTTGTGCAAGAAGATCGTCGAGAGACATGGAGGAGTGATATGGGCTGAAGGAAAACCTGGAGAGGGTGCGAATTTTTTCGTGAAGTTGCCGGTGAGAGTTGGATGATCCACAGATCGAGGCCTTTAAACAATTCAACCTAATCAACCAATCAAAAAAACTCCCTTAAACCGGGAGCTTTTTAGCAATCAGTACGGACGGAGATTACACGGGTTTTGCCCACTTCGAATTTAAACTGTTGCAGGATTAGAAACCATAGTGGTTAATACTTAGCGTGAAAAATAAAACTCCCGCTGGATGGCAGGAGTTCATAATACGTACTAAAAAGAATGGTTGTATTACATAGGTGGCAGACCTGCAAATTTTAACCATTCCTCTTTCACAGCGTTATGATAAAGGTCATGCTGATGAAAGTCATGGGGACGCTAGCAAAGCCGACCTTGTGCAGAATTCGGTAGGCTGCCATCAGACACCGTTCTACAGATCAGTTGGGGAAAACCACCGTGGTATTTGCTTTGTACATCTTCCCTTGATGGCTTTGTTTCGTTGCTATACGGTGCTGCTTTTGGTCTTCCTTATAACGGGCGAGTCGGCACTATATGCCCAAATCGACTCAACCGCTCCCCAAAACGGGCTGGATAGCTTTTTAAGCCGGCGGAAAGGCGTGATGGGCCACCTGGCAGATGCCATCCGGGCCGACGCTTCAGAAGATAAAGAAAAGCCTATAGAGAGAGGAGACAGGGTGTTTCAAAATTATTCAGGTCGTACGATCAGGATGATCATGGTGCAGACGCTGGATTTCGGGATATCGATTGGCGACACCTCCAAAAGAATCAATAATAGCCTGACACATCTTGCTAACTGGCTGCACAATAACACAAAGGAACGTGTTGTTCACAATAACCTGTTTTTCAAAACCAACGATAAAGTTTCACCCTTTGTGCTATCCAACAATGAACGGTATCTCCGTAACCTGCCTTACATACAGGATGCAAGGATAGTCATACGTCCCGTGCCCAACCATCCGGATTCTGTTGATGTAGCCGTTTTTGTAAAAGATGTTCTATCCCTTGGAGGAAGTGTAAGGTTGCATTCCTATCAAAGTACATCCGCCGCCATATGGGACGACAATACGATGGGATGGGGTGACCGGCTCGAATTTCAGACTTTGTTCGACCAGCGGCGGAAGCCCGTTTTTGGTTATGGCATGGGCTATACCAAGCGTAACGTGGCAGGCAGCTTCGTTGATCTGAGTTTGGGTTACCTGAATTTCAGTCCTGCTTTTAACACGGGTCGACGAGAGGAGAACACAGGCTACGTTAGAATGACACGCCCGCTCGTGAATCCGTATTCGCATTGGACATGGTCCGCCAGCGCGGAAGTACATTCTACTGCTAATATGTTTGGCCTCGACTCGATTTACGAAAGTGATTGGAAGTACAAGTACCGGCTTTATGATGCCTGGGTTGGACGCAACCTCGCGGCCAAACCAATAAGCAGTGAGGCAGAGTTCAACCGGTTCCGTTTCCTCGTTTCCTTACGCCTGATTGATCAGCGGTTTTTTGAGAAGCCTGCTCAATTCACTAACCAATATAATTTCTCGTTTGCCAATACCCTCGCGGTCCTCGGCGGAGTATCGGCTTATAAGCAAAGGTTCTATAAGACCAGTTACATCTACGGCTTCGGCCGGCATGAAGATCTGCCGAGTGGAATTGACGCGACTCTTGTTTCCGGCTACACGATCAAGAACGATCGTAAGCGGCTGTATTCAGGAGCCAGTTTCTCATACAACTATGTAACCTCCCACGAACGTTTCCTTAATTATTCGATGGCAGCAGGTGGTTCATTTTACAAGGGAAGGCCCGAAGACGTTTCCTTGATGGCCAACATGGAATACTTTGGAAGACTTCACAATTGGAACCGCTGGAAGCAGCGCCTTTTCGTAAATGTTTCGGTTGCCAAACAAATAAGGCCTTTGCTGGATGAACCTCTTTTCCTCGAGAGTCAATATGGGCTGCCCGGTTATAAGAACAATTATGTCCCGGGCCACCTGAGAGCCGGCGTAAAAGCAGAATGGGTATTCTTCAGTCCATTGAGCATAGCATTCTTCAAGTTCGCACCCTTTGTCTTTGGAAACCTGATTGTTTTCAAAAATGACCTGGTGCAAAGAAATATCCCCGTCGTTGGGGGAGGTATCCGCAGCAGGAACGAAAGTCTTGTCTTTGGCACCCTGGAATTAAATGGAGCCTACTATTTAAAGGGAGACCTTTCGGGGTCTAAGTATAGTGTAGGCGTTCGAACCAATTTGAGATACCGGTACAAGCAGGAGTTCATACGGCGGCCAGAATTCGTCCAGGTAAATTAGTCTCAAAATATATTGAGTGCATCGATAACAAAGTTGGCTTCTCTGCATTAAGTAGGGCCAAGGCAGCGACGCACAGGCATACACGTAACAGTCCCACTCTCTTATTGATTTATGAATTTATATTTCCAATATTTGTGAACAACTCCACGATATGAATGAGGATATCTCAAAAGTGAAGCAGCTTATCGACAAAATCAACACACTGAATTTCTTTGAACGCTTATTTGGCTGGAAGAGATTCAAAGCAGGATTGGTTGAGGTTTCTATGAGCCTGAGTAGCCTGGATAACAAGGTTCAGGAGCTGGAGTTGACCAAAGACGACTTGAGGGGACGTCTTGCACAGACCACGAACGAATGGCAGAACACGATAAAGGAACAAAGACGGTTAGAGTTATCAGAACAACGATTGACACAGGTGGTGGCAGGAAGGGAAGTCGATATTAATCGGCTGACTGCTGACTATAATACGGAGAAAACACAACGCGAAAACCTCGAGCGCCAGTTCAGGGAAACGAATAAAGACCTTGGAGAATTCAAGCGACGTGCCGAACAGGCCGAACTTGAGCTGAAAGAACGCACTGCTGAAAACATCAGGTTGAAGAATGAAGAAGCTTTAAGACTGGAAGAGCATAAGAAAAACATTTCGACCCTCAATGAGTTGAAAGAACAGCTTCAAAGAGAAAGACAGCAGGAGATCGAAGACAAACATCAGCAGGAATTGAACAGGCTTGAAGCATTGAAGAGAACGTGGAGGGATCACCAGGCAGAAGTCCAGAACCAATTAAAGACTCTTTGTAATAAGCACACCATTCACTACGTCGACAAAGTGCCTTTCAAGGGAGAACCGGATAATACACTTTACATCTGTGATGAGTATGTGGTGTTCGACGCGAAAAGTCCCTTGGCCGATGACCTTTCGAATTTTCCCTTTTATCTGAAAGACCAGGCAGAAAAAGCTAAGAAGTACGCCAAGATCGACGATGTTAAGACAGACATATTTTTTGTAGTGCCTTCTAATACACTCCAGGTCATTAAGCAGCCTGTCTATAATATGGCTGACTATAATGTCTATGTCGTTTCCCTTGATGTTTTGGAACCTCTGATACTTGCCCTCTGTAAAATAGAAGAGTATGAATTTGCTGAACAGCTAAGTCCCGAAGACCGGGAAAACATATGCAGGATCCTGGGAAAGTTTGCGCACCTGTCCAAAAGAAGAATACAAATAGACAGCTTCTTTGCAAGGCAGTTTATCGAGCTCGCCTATAAATGTGAGAATAGCTTGCCGCCTGAGATTCACGACAAAGTGATCGAGTTTGAAAGATCAGAAAAACTAAATCCTCCTGTTGAGAAAAGAGCAAAGGCCATCAATTTGAAGGAACTACAATCGGACAGTCAAAAGATTGACAAGGAGGCCGAGGCAAAAGGAATTGTCATTTCGAATGAAATCTCATCGGCTTTGGATGATGTGTCTCTTTATAAAAGCATTTAAAGGATTCCCGGAGTTTAAGGAAGTCAAGGAAATTAAGTTTGCCGGTTGAGGACAAGCCTTTTTGCGAGATACATGACATTCTCCTATTTTGTTCTCTTTCTCGGCCTGGGAAACCAAATCCTTTCATTCGGTATCATGACGAAATCAAGTTCCCGGATATATGCTTTGCAATCCCTTTTTATCTCTTCGTATATCTTTTTCACTCCTTTTGAATCGAAAGGATGTTCCAGCAAATAGCTCAGTAGTCTAATATCGAACGACGCAGAGGTGAGCCATTCCACGTCATGTTTATAGCCTAACAAGGCAACTGTTTTTGTTCTTTCCATGAAAGACTGCAGGCGCCTCCTGTCCACCTTCAACGTGGCACAGCTTCCGAAATAGATCACCACCCCCTCGCACTTATCCTCAAGTATGTCTGCCAGTTCATCTAATGTCAAATTCCTTTTCCCTATTTGAATTAATCCTTTTTCGCCATGAAAGGCGAGGTAAAGAAGTGGATACTTACGATGAAATCCTTTTTGCTTCCATCTGCCGATGCTGAAGCAAAACTCTTCGTAGGTGTAACACTTGTGGTGAAGAAAGGGCATGTTTTGGTAACGACGTACTAGATCTAAAACAGGGTAGACGGACGTGGTATCGCGGTGATCGCCATACCAAAAACCTTCAATGCAAAAAACTCCTTTCATAGTGTATTGATTATCGAGTGCTATTCAAGTAAGCGTTGAGCTTACTATCTATCAAAAGAAGAGTATAGTTTTCAAAACTCTTGCCTGTAGCGCCAATAAAGTTTTCCACGGCCCTTCCGGGTACTTAATTCTTAGAAGACAATCGAAGAACTGGCCCTCTTAAATCGAAACATTTAGAATGAAAGATTACCGTGCGGGTAGTTCCACCAGCAATTTCTCCCTGACCTTTAATTCCTCCATGTCTATCAATCCGAGATATTTTCGTATCAACTCTTCGTCAAATTCCGATTTCCGGTTCATATCAACAACCAGTTTCCTCTGCTGGTCCAGTAGATCAAGATAGATCTGCTGAAAGCTTGCAAGACTATTGCCATTAGTGTTGGTTAACGTATCAATATCCTGCTGGAAGAAAGCCACATCTAATTTCAGTCGTTCTATAAGATTATCCAGGTGCTTGTTATTGCCTTTCTCTTCTTCATAGTTTTCTTCCAGGTGCTGAAGCGAAATCTTGGCAATCTTTTTCTGGATAACCAACTCCTGCTGCTCGTCTGTCATAGGGCTGTATTTGTCTTCCAGTTTTAGCTTCCGAATGATCCAGGGAAGCGTTAAACCCTGCAGAACGAGCGTAACCAGGATAACAATGAAAGTTATAAACAAGATGAGATTCCTAAAAGGAAAGGGATGGGTCGCATCGATAAAAAGAGGAATGGACAATGCAGCCGCAAGAGAAACCACGCCACGCATACCTGCCCATCCAAGAACAACGGGACCTTTCCAACCGGGGTTTGCATCGGCAACGGTAATAAAATGACTCATAAACCTTGTAAAAACGGAGGCGCCGAACGTGCAAAGAAAGCGGCTAACAATCAGAACGGCGGAGATAGCCAGGCCATAGCCGATTGCAGTTCGTAAACTAATAGCACCCAGTTGCGCAATAATAGAAGGTAACTGTAAGCCGATCAAAAGAAAGATGATCCCGTTCAGCACAAAAACTATGTTTGACCAAACGTTGACACCTTCGATCCGGCTGCGGTAGTTCAACATGCTTTGCCGTTTACCCGATAGAAGAAGCCCACCACTCACAACAGAAAGAACCCCTGAAAAGTGGAAATGTTCCGCCGCGTAATACATACAATAGGGCGCCATAAATGTCAGTATGATTTCGATACTTGGAGTGGTCGGTAACAACCGGTGTATTCCATAGAATATAAAACCGACGAGCAAACCAATCGCAATACCGACAAGCACGACCAGGACGAAGCTTGTTGCCGCCTGCTGTATTTGAAACTGGCCGGTAACAATCGCAGCCAGTGCAAATCGAAAAACGATGAGCGACGAAGCATCGTTGAGGAGGCTTTCTCCTTCAACAATACTGACATGTGACCTTGGAACCTTCACATTCCGCATAATAGTCGTCGCAGAAATGGCGTCGGGCGGTGAAACAATGCCCCCCAAAAGAAAACCAAGGGCTAAAGTGAAACCCGGAATAATGGCGCGCGACATAAAGGCGACGACGCAAGAGGTGATAATAACAATCGGGAAGGCAAAACTCATGATCACTCGTCGCCACTTCCAAAACTCTTTCCATGAAGTTTGCCATGCCGCCTCATACAATAAGGGTGGCAGAAAAATAAAGAACACCGCCTCGGGGTCGATCGTAATATTTGAGAAAATAGGAGTAACACTTAGAACAAGGCCACCTAATACAAGCACTATGGGATACGCTATCTTGATCTTGTTGGCCAACATTACCAGGGCCAAAATGATCAGTATAAGAAAGATATACTGGATGAAGATGGTCTGCATCGGGTGTTTGTTGTCTTAAAAATAAGGAAAGCCCGGTGACTGGGCTTTCGAAAACT
>DATDNL010000011.1:0-8261 GCA_036518315.1 Flavisolibacter sp.
CTCTTGGATGACCAAGATAATGACGACCCTTGAAAAAGAACTCAATGCTGAAATAAGAAAGTAAATTAGCATTACCATGACCCTGGATCAACAGTTCACGTCACTGAGCGAGAAGTTGCAGCAATTGCTGAAACAACACAATCGCTTACAAAAAGAAAACGACCGCCTTAAAGAAGAATTGCAGCAATCCAAAAACAGGGAAACGGAAACTCTCGACAGGGTTGACGAACTACAGCAGCAGATCAGCATTCTCAAACTCGCCTCGGGCGAATTGAGCGAAAAAGACAGGAAGGAGTTCGACAAGAAGATCAACAGCTACATCAGGGAAATTGATAAATGCATCTCATTTTTAAGCGAATAAAATTGTGAGTGGTGAAAGGTGAATGGTGAGTAATTGCCAACGACAGTTCATGACTCAAAACTCTTCACTCTCCAACTATGTCAGACAACAACCTCATTCCCCTCAATCTTGTCATCGGCGACAGAACCTATCGCGTTCGCATCAATCCAAAGGATGAAGAGGTGGTTCGCAAGACGGTGAAGACCATCAACGACAAGATGATGGAGTTCAAGACTCACTTTGCGGGGAAAGATATGCAGGACTACATTGCAATGGTGCTCGTGTGGTTTGCTACCGAACAAAATGCAGCCATCTCCAACCAGGTTAACCTTGATAACGTAAGCAGCCGCCTCCAGACTTTAGAACGAATGATTGACGGCGTGCTTGAGGGACAATGAAAACTGCCCTTGTTTTTTTGGCCGGCGCAATTCTACTCCTTGTCTTAGTTCTGTGGAACGATGTACATTTTACCAATGATACCGTCGACCTGCATTTTTATGACACGTACTTCATAGTCGCCAACTCACAGGTCGTTCTTGTAATTATATCATTCCCTGGAACTTTATCCTCATTGGGAGGTGTTGTCGGAACGCGGTTTCGTAATAAGTTTTTCCTCATTGCGCTAATGGTCTTCCTACTGGCAGATGCCTATATCCTCTGGACAGTCTATCCCATACTGAAGAACTTATAGTTTCGGCAACTTCTCTCCGTAAATCCTGGCTTTATCTTCAATTCTCAATCTAAAATATCTTGGTGAGGGTGAGGGAAGAATATCTGTGTTTTCATAGAGAGGAAATAGCCGCTTGAACTCCTTCTCTACAAAGCGGCTTGTAAACAACACCTTGGGCCGATGCTGTCCCAGGATGCCGTCGATCACCTCCTTGTTGTATTCTTTGATGTCAAGATTCTCATCAAGATTGGTTCCCTCTTTGCGAATGCACGATCTGATCACGTCAGTCATACCAATACCCGCTTGCTCAAATAACTGTTGCTTCTCCTTCCTGTTCGCCAGCTTTCTATTGTACACAATCTCAAGTATCTTCCAAAGTTGGTTTCGCGGCGCCCCGTAAAACCAATGGGTCTCATCCAGCTCCGTCCGCGTCTGTTCTTTACCAGGGAAACTGCCCACTATAAGGCACTTGATGTTAGGTGGAATAAAGGCTTCGAAAGGATGGGTTTCAACAATAGTCTTCACGATAGAGAACACTTCTTTTTACAAACAAGAATCCCGCCTGGCGGCGGGATTAAAAGCTTATTGCTTTAAAGCAGTTTTGTCAAAAACATCGGTCAGCTTCGCATCGAGATCCTCACCCCTCAGGTTCTTCGCAATGATCTTTCCTTGCGGATCTAACAAGAGGTTTTGAGGAATAGCCCTGATACCATACTGTTTCGCTACGGCGTTGTCCCAATATTTAAGATCACTAACGTGCGTCCATGTGAGATTATCCTTATGAATAGCAGCTAACCATTTATCCTTTGCATCTGGACGGTCCAGTGAAACGCTAAGGATTGTAAAATTCCTGTCCTTGTATTTATTAAACACTTTCACCACGTTCGGGTTCTCGCGACGGCAAGGTCCGCACCAGCTAGCCCAAAAATCCACCAGCACATATTTCCCCTTGAAGGATGAAAGAGATACAGGCTTTCCTAGAGTATCATTCTGCGTGAAGTCCATAGCGTAGTTGCCAATCCCCGTTTTCCTGGCAATGTCAATGCGATCCTTCAGGGCTTTTGCCGAAGGCAGCGCCTTTGCCGATGCGGGTAACATATTAAACAGCGGTTCCACTTTGGCAGCGTCAATGTCCCAGCCCGCATATTGTTTTACAGCGAAAAGAGCAACGCTTGAATTCGGATGCTTCCTTACAAAGCTGGCATACACGGCCTCGTTCATTTTGTCGTTCAGCGCATTAATGGCATCTTCTGTCTTCTTCATGCCCTCTTTGTCACCCGCCTTTTGCAGGCTGTCGTACGCATCATATAAAGGATCAAATTGTTTATTATACACTTCCTGCTCTTTCATAAGCGCAGCAAAATCAGGATACCCTGCAGAACCTTTTACCGTATTATTCTTTAAAGAATCCTTTGCTGCGAACTCCATCTTGGTTGGTTCAAGAAATAATTGAACGTATTCTCTCACCGACTTTTCTTCCCCCTGTTGCTTGAACTTTACGGCCAGGTTTGCGACAACTGGTTCTGTAATCAACCCTTTGATCTTGAACTCTCCATCTTTGGGTTGCACACTGTCAGTTACATTGTCCTGCCCCGACACATAGCGTAGGTAAATCCAGTCAACGGGTTTTGAAAGATCCAGTTTCCCTTTCAATTCGAATTGTTTGGGGGACTGGGCGATCGATACAATGGGAAGCAGCAAGAGCAAAAACAACTTATTCATCCTAAATATTTAATATGCAATTTTAGACAAAATGCTCCAAATAAATCTCCCGGCAAGTTAGATTATAGTTAGACCTTTATTAAAATAACTCCCGTTTTGTATCTTCGCCCACTACCGATTGGTTCAATGACAGCCAGGTGCAAACATATTATCTATCTAAATTCTAAAACCCCGGAGAATGGATCCCTACATAATTACGATCATTGTTGCTATAGCCGCCCTCGTGGTGGGCATCATAGCGGGTAAATTCATCTTTGCCAAGGATACCCGCAAGCGAATAGAGGAAGCAGAATTACAGGCACAAACTCTCATCAAAGAAGCCCAGTTAAGAGCAGAAACAGTACGCAAGGAAAAGGAACTGGAAGCGAAAGAACGCTTTGTCCAGCTTAAAGCAGAACATGAAAGAGAAGTCCTGGAAAGAAACCGCAAAGTGGTTGAAGGCGAAAACCGCGTCAAACAAAAAGAACACACCATCAACCAAAAGACGGAACATCTTGAAAGACAGATAAAAGAGAATGACGCCATCAAGCAGAACCTGAACCGCCAGATTGAAGTTGTGAACCTGAAACAAGCGGAACTCGAAAAGCACCAGGAGGAACATACCCGCCGTCTCGAAAAGATTTCAGGACTTACGGCTGACGAAGCCAAAGCCCAGTTGGTAGAAGGTCTTAAGCAGGAAGCACACTCACAAGCTTTAGGACTGCAACAGGAAATTATTGATGAAGCTAAACAGAAGGCCAACAAAGAAGCCAGGAAGATCATAATCCAAAGCATTCAGCGTACCGCAGCCGAGCAGGCAATTGAAAATGCCATCACTGTATTCAATCTGGAAAGCGATGAGATCAAAGGCCAGATCATCGGGCGCGAGGGCAGAAATATCCGCGCTATCGAAGCTGCTACCGGTGTTGACCTGATCGTTGACGATACCCCTGAAGCGATTATCCTCTCCTGCTTCGACCCCCTTCGCCGTGAGATTGCCCGCCTGAGCTTACAAAGGCTAGTTACCGACGGCCGTATTCACCCCGCCAGGATTGAAGAGGTGGTGGAAAAGACCCGCCGCCAATTGGAAGAGCAGGTAATGGAAATTGGTGAGAGAACAGTCATAGAGCTTGGCATACATGGCCTCCATAAGGAGCTGGTACGCACGGTTGGTAAAATGCGTTTCCGTTCCTCCTACGGTCAAAACTTGTTGATGCACAGTCGTGAAGTGGCCAACCTCTGTGCCGTTATGGCTTCTGAACTTGGATTGAATCCAAAACTGGCCAAGCGTGCAGGCCTTCTTCATGACATAGGAAAGGTGCCGGATGAGGAATCAGAACTGAGCCACGCCTTATTAGGAGCAAAACTGGCCGAAAAGTATGGTGAGAACCCTGCAATTGTCAATGCCATTGGCGCCCACCACGACGAGATGGAAATGCAATACGTCATCTCCCCCATCGTCCAGGCCTGCGATGCCATCAGCGGCGCAAGACCCGGTGCGAGGCGTGAGATCATGCAACAATACTTGCAACGTATTAAAGAGCTTGAAAACCTGGCCCAGGCTTATAACGGCGTAGAGAAGGCCTATGCCATCCAGGCAGGCCGTGAACTCAGGGTAATTGTAGAAGCCGATAAGGTCACTGACCAGGAGAGCGAAAAGCTTTCTTTCGAGATTGCCCAGAAGATTCAGACCGAAATGACCTACCCCGGCCAGATCAAGGTCACTGTAATCCGCGAAAAGAGAGCTGTGAACGTAGCTCGTTAAGTCAGACTTTATAAATAATAAAAAGAGGTGTTTCTAAAAAAGCACCTCTTTTCGTTTCAAGTCACCAGTAAATAAGTGAAAGCGTTGCTAAAAAATGATATCATAGCTAATGACAGAGCGTTGGGCTTCCGTTTTTGACTTTAAACTTTTGACTTTTAACTTCATTCTCCTTACCTTTGCCGTCCTTAAATTTTGAGTTATGAACGCTGCCGTCGCCTACGTACACGAACAATTAACAGGCAAAAAAGACTTCCCAAAGTTTAAAGCCGGTGATAATATTACTGTCAACTACAAGATCATTGAAGGTAATAAGGAGAGGATCCAGTCTTTCCGTGGAGATGTGATCAAATGCCAGGGCGAAGGTTCTACGGCTACTTTCACGGTTCGTAAGATCTCTGATGGAGTGGGCGTTGAAAGGTTGTTCCCTTTCTTTTCTCCTAACATCGATTCAATTGTTCTAAATAAATCAGGTCGTGTTCGCCGTGCCAGGCTTTACTATCAGCGTGGGCGTAGCGGTAAGAGTGCGCGTATCCAGGAGAAGAAAAGAGCCCTCGAAACAGCTTAATACAGCTAAACTTTTTTTAAAGCGTCCCGCAGAAGTGGGACGCTTTTTTATTGCAAATAAAAGTTTGTTAACCCTCACGCCCGTTGCCTATTTCCAATACCTTTGTATCCAATTCATTTATTTATAAAATCCACTTTATGGGTCCTTTAGGCTTTAATGAAATCCTGATTATCCTTATCATCGTTCTGTTGCTGTTCGGTGGCAAAAAGATTCCTGAGCTGATGCGTGGCCTGGGTCGCGGTATGCGCGAATTTAATGACGCAAAGAACAACGTACGCAGGGAAATTGAAGAAGGCATCAGCGAGAAAGATCAGAAACCGACTTCTACGACTTCCACTCCCTCTTGATTTTTTCACTTTTCGGCCGGACATTGAAGTTTGTTTTCTTTTTCATCTTTTGAACAATATCAAGCCAACCTAAAAAATGGCACTGTTAGTTGTGTACAGGCAGTACAACACTATCTTAATGCCATAGAAGAAAACAAACATCTGAATTGTTTCCTCGAAGTTTTTGCCGAAGAAGCTCTACAGAGGGCTTCCGATCTAGATAATTCACCACGCCCGGGAAAGCTCCACGGCGTGGTTTTTGGCTTAAAGGATAATATCTGTTACAAAGGGCACAAAGCATCTGCCTCCTCCAAAATTCTTCAAAACTTTACCTCTCTCTACTCGGCAACTGCTGTTGAACGAGTATTACAGGAAGGCGCTATAATCATTGGTCGCCTGAACTGCGACGAATTCGGCATGGGTTCTTCTAACGAAAATTCAGCCTTCGGTCCCGTGCTCAATCCAAACGATACCTCCCGGGTGGCCGGGGGTTCTTCAGGTGGCAGTGCAGCAGCTGTCAAAGCGGGTCTTTGCATGGCTTCGCTCGGGAGCGATACCGGTGGCTCCGTAAGACTTCCCGCAGATTTTTGTGGCGTGGTCGGCTATAAACCTTCGTACGGAAGAGTATCTCGCTACGGCCTTCTCGCCTATGGATCTTCCTTCGACCAAATTGGCGTTTTAGCTAATTCGGTTCAGGACGCTGCCCAGGTATTGGAAGTAATAGCCGGACCGGACGATTTCGATAGCACAGCCCTTCAATCTGCCCTTCCGGCAATTGACCTTCAACCTTCAAAGAAATATCGCATCGCCTATTTTCCGGAGTGGATTGAACATCCCTCAATCGATCCTGAAATTTCTTTGCAGATAAAAGACCGGATCAAAGAATTGCAAGACAGCGGTCACGAGGTCGAACCCATTTCTTTCGCTCTGTCCGATTTCATTGTTCCCACCTACTATGTTTTGACCACAGCCGAGGCGTCTTCCAACCTCTCCCGTTACGACGGTGCCAGGTTCGGTTATCAGTCTGCAAAAGCCGCTAACAACCTATACAGTTTTTATCAACACAATCGTACAGAAGGGTTTGGTAAAGAAGTTAAACGCCGTATCATGCTCGGTACGTTTGTGCTCAGCACGGGCTATTTTGATGCGTATTACACAAAAGCTCAGCAAGTCCGGCAACAGCTTAAACAGCAGACTGACCTGATTTTCAATGACTTTGACTTCATACTCGCCCCCAACTCTCCTTCGGTAGCCTATAAGCTCGGCGAGAAGAACAAGGACCCGCTTGCCATGTACATGGGTGATATCTTCACTGTTTTTGCCAATCTTACTGGTGTGGCCGCTATCTCTTTACCAGTATTTAAACATTCCTCTAACCTTCCTTTTGGATTACAGCTCCTGTCGTCTCCTCAGAATGAGGTACCTTTGCTACGCTTTTCGCATCAGATGATGCAACAATAAAAGAGAGTTAGATCCCCCGTGTGATTTTTGGCTTAACCCTTTAAAAAGTTTTTCGTGATGAACAAACTTTTATTGTTAGCTACCGGCCTGTTCTGTCTTACCTGCCTCGAAGGTTACTCTTCTGGTAGTTTTTCAAACAGCGGTATGTATGCTAACCTTTCTGATTCCTCGATCAAAGACCAACAAGCTTCCGACCCTAAGGATGCATTCAAAGACCTCTTCGATTCAGAATCTTCAAACAACGCCACCTCCTTCAAGCTCAATCCAAAGGCTGTAAGTTTCGTGCAGGATTACATGGAGAATGAAGGCGACAGACTTTCAAGAATGAAAGAATGGGCAAAACCCTTCTTCGACAGGATTGACAAGATTTTCTCAAGCAGGAACCTCCCCGTAGAACTAAAATACCTTGCAGTTATCGAGTCGGACCTAAAATCTTCGGCTACTTCGAGAGTGGGTGCCGCGGGACCATGGCAGTTCATGATACAGACTGCAAAGGATTTTGGTTTAACCGTCAGCCGTAAGGTCGACGAAAGAAGAGATTTCAATAAGAGCACCGTTGCAGCGGCTAAGTATCTTAAGGATTTGTACAATACGTACAACGACTGGCTGCTTGTGATTGCGGCCTATAACTGCGGCAACGGCCCCGTCAACTCGGCCATCCGTAGAAGCGGTAGCAGCAACTTCTGGGACCTACAGTATTACTTGCCCGCAGAGTCGAGAAACCATGTGAAGAAATTTATCGCCACCCATTACATTATGGAAGGTGACGGTGGCCTGACCACTTTGACTAAAAAAGAGACACAGGCCCTGGCTGTTTCTAACGACAATGAAACGGTTGATCCCAATGTCTCGATATTGAACGTCAGTGGCAAGTATAACTCTTCTGCTATTGTTCAAAACATCCAGATGAACATCGTTGATTTCAACAGGCTCAATCCGGATTTCGACAGGCAATTGTCAGCTAACGGCAGCTATAATCTTCGTCTCCCTAACGACAAGATGTTGGCTTTCCAGGCAAACAAACAACAGATCCTGGGTCAGTCGATTCAGATTCTTCTTAGTTCGGTCAAATAACTTACAATCGATATCTTCCTAAGGTGCTGGCTTTGCGGTCAGCACTTTTTTTATGGCCTCCCCCTTCAGTAAACACTCCTCCCATTCTTTTTCCGGGTCGCTATAGAAGGTAATTCCCGAACCCAACTGGTAAGAGAGATACTTACTCCTCGCATTATACATTATGCTTCTGATTACCACGTTGAAGTCAAAATCCCCGTCTGGAGAAACGTACCCTACTGAGCCGGAAAAGATTCCCCGCGCAGACTCTTCATATTGGTCTATTAATTCCATCACCCTGTATTTCGGCGCCCCGGTCATGGAACCCATTGGAAATGTGGCTTCAATGATCTCTGAGAAGGTTACTTCTTCTTTCAATT
>DATDNL010000012.1:0-4885 GCA_036518315.1 Flavisolibacter sp.
TGTGATCCAGATTACGAATGTTGTTTACAGTGACGGGTGTTGGATGGCCATTGAAGAGGAAGCCGCTAGCAACCACTCCGACCACATTTTTAGAATCAGCAAAGAAGTCGAGGCCAAGTTTTAGGTTTTGATTGAAGTTGCCAAACTTAAACTTCGTTTGCTGGTCGGTATACCCCTTTAGCTCGCCCTGGGAGTTGATTTGCTTAGCATCGATATCCAGGACGTTCATCCCGCGAAAGAAGTTCGGATTGTAGTTCCCAAAGAAATTGAACTTGTACCGTCGGTAATTGAAGTTGAAACTGTTTTGGGATTTGGGTTTGAAATAAAGCTTGTCATCCATTTTGTAAATGCTGGTGGTAGCGCCCACCATGAAGTTGCCGTTGAAGCCATTGTTCATACCCTTCTTGGTTTTAATGTTAATGATACCAGAGTTACCAGTAGCATCGTATTTAGCGGAGGGGTTGGTCATGATCTCGATCTGGTCGAGAGCAGATGCGGGCATGTTCTTCAGCATGTTTGCCAGGTCTGAAGGAGAAAGGTAGGTGGGCTTGCCATCGATCATGACAATGACCCCTTGTTTGCCCAGTAAACTGATTGAGCCGTCATTGTTTACCATGATACCGGGAGATTTTTCGAGCACGTCCATTGCGGTTGAACCTGCATTGGTAGGCGAAGCATCGACATTGACAATGGTTCGATCAATTTTCGTTTCTACAAAAGGCTTCCGGGCAGTAACGGTGACACCGCTCATGTTCGTTGGTGCCTGGGTCAATGTGAATGAAGGAACCGAAACGTCCTTGCTTTCCACATCGAATGCCTGTGATGAGCGTTTTTGATAACCAACTGAACTAGCGGCAACGAAATATTTCCCGTTGTTTATATTGAGGAACTGGTACAAACCTGACTTGTCAGATACTGCAACCTTGACCAGGGAAGAGTCTTTTAACTTGAACAATGAAATGGTTGTGGAAGGAAGCGCTTTCCCTTGATCGTCACTAACGGTTCCAGAGATCTTTGAAGTTTGTGCCTGACCGGCAAAGCCTATCAACACAAAAGCAAGGAGTGCATAGATGTGTTTCATACAACTGGTTTAGGTTTCAATCAAGGACAAAGATTTGATTGGATTCCCATGCTTTTAAATGGATTGTGATAAGTACGAGATAATTCGTTGTGAAGGGAATGAAATGCTTACGGAGGTACGAGCGGTCGTATTGGCTTATGGGGTGAGGGATTGTGAAAAGATGTTAAAAGAAAGAAGAAGGTTGTCACGTTTCGCCAAGCTCAACATGACAACCTTCCCGATGTTTAGATAAGGTGTTCCTTCATTTGCTAGCCACCCACTTTCACGCGGTTCTGTTCGTCATCTGCGCCGCCTGTCTTTCTTTTTTGCGGTAAGTTCTTGATTGGTTTCCCGAAACGATAAGTAAAGGAGATTGAACCAACGCGGCTGTCACGAGTATTGACAAAGTGAGCCATTGTATTCTCAAAGTTGATATCGCCGACCGCTTTCTGAGTGTAGAGGATATCGCGAACATTGAGTCGAATGGTTCCTTTGTTCTTCAGTACCTGCTTTGCGACACCGGCAGCCAGTTGGCCCATCGGGCGAATTATGATTTGACCATCCACGCCTTTCGTCCTATAGAAGCCACCCAGCTCGGCGCTCCATCCTTTGTCTAATTTGAACTGGTTGTTGACGTTGAATAAGAGGTTGCCCGCTGCGATGTCAATGTACTCACCGTTTCCATTTAATCTTCCTTTGAACCTATTGTAGTTATAATTGGAATAGAGTGACGTATTCCACCATTTAGCCACTGAGACTTGTGCACTGACCGCTATACCGGCACCATCACGCATTCCTATGTTGCCTCGGCGAACGATGGTAGCATAGCCTTTGATTCCATTAACATCCTGCTGTTGTTCGAAGGTTTCGTTTATATCATCAACCGTACGACTATAGTTGACAGTGGTGGTAAGGAAATTTTTGAAGGTATGGCTTACTTCAAAATTGTTCGTGAACTGTGGTTTTAGGAAGGGGTTACCTGCCTCGTAGGTGAACTTGTCGAGAAAGAACAGGAAGGGGTTGAGGTCCTGGTAGGCCGGCCTGTCGACCCTGCGACCAAAGGAAAAAGCAAACTGGTTATTCTTGTTGGCCTTGTAACTTATGAAGGCCGTCGGGAACAAGCTTCCATACCGATTGTTGAATGAAGAATCGGGTCTCGTAGGATTGCCATACTGCCTGCCGGAATAATACGTATTCTCATATCGTAAGCCAAGTTGTGCGCCCACTTTTTTAAACTGTTTGTTTACGCTGAGATAAGCAGCATTGATGTTCTCCTTGTATTCGAAATGATTGGTCTTGGAATAGTCTGGAGATTCGCTGGCATTAGAGATCGTGAAATACTGCGCATGGTTTTCAGTGGTAACATAACTTGACTTTACACCGGCTTCCAATTTTGCCTCCTTACCTATTGATTGGCTATAATCGACCTTAGCGGAGTAAATATCTACATTGACTGGGAGGTTGCCTCTCAAAACCTCGTTTTGCCTAAGCGTCCAGTCGGGATTATACGTTTTGTTGAAGAAGTCCTGCGCCTGTGATTGGCGGTAAGTGATATAATCCAGGTCTGATGTGATCTCCCTACCGGTTGAATCGAACTGGTGGCGGAAGTTCAAGTTGACCGTTCCATTTTTCCAGTTCTTGTCCTGAGCACTCTCAGCGTATACGATAGAGTCGACTACATTACCAGCGTTTTTCAAATAGCTCAGACTTTTACTGCTAAAAGTTCCAGGGTTAATAAAGCCGGAGGTCACTATACCAAGTGTAGTCTTCTTATTCACGAAATAATCAGCACCGATTTTCAGATTACTGAATTGGTTCTCGTTACGCATACGAGTCTGTTGCTGGAAGATGGCATCGATGTCCTTAGTGGTTGCATCTTTAAATGTCCTCAAAATGTCTAATTCCTGGAAACCATTTCCTTTGTTGGTACTTGTGTTCATAAAGAAGTTCACTTTGCCTACACGATAGTTGAGGTTGAGACTATTATTGCTCTTCCAGTATCTACCCTGTTGATAGTTGACGGTGAAATTGCCGTTAAAACCCGTTTGCCTATTCTTCTTTGCTTTGATATTAATGATACCTGAATTTCCTGCCGCGTCGTATTTAGCAGAGGGATTGGTCATTATTTCGATCTGGTCGATGGCTGACGAAGGGAGACTTCTCAAATAGTTTACCAGGTCTGCTCCGCTCAAATACGCAGGTTTTCCATCCATCATTATCATGACATTTTGTTTGCCCTTGAGGCTGATGTTACCATCCTTATCGACGGTAACACCGGGTGATTTCTCGAGAACGTCGAGGGCGGAGGAACCAGCGCTTGTGATAGACGACTCGACGTTAATAACCATCTTGTCTATCTTCTGCTCAATAAAGGGCCTTTTAGCTGTAATGGTTACATTATTCATTGCTTTGGACAATATGACCATCTCGATAGGCTTAACTTTTATATCCTTGTTGGCATCTGAAACTTCCAGAAATTCAGAAAAACCTTTTTGGTGACCAACTATTGACACGGAAACAAGGTACTTGCCGTTTGGAATGTCGTCGAATACGTAGCCGCCTTGTTTGTTTGCCACTGCAAATTTTACTGTAGAAGAGTCTTTGGCTTTAAGGAGGGCAATCGTGCCTGATTCGATTGTTTTTTGACTTCCGTCGATCACGATACCGGAAATCCTGCCGTTGATTGATTGGGCCTGGCTGATTAAGGTTCCTAATAATGTCAGCAAGGTAAAAAACTGTTTCATTTGTTTATGTTTATTACTTGGTTATAATAATTACAATACGAACTTAGGTACTATGCAATACACAGAACATTGTTTTAAAATGAGCGGCCTTATTTCTTGATGGCCGGTTGTTTGCGGCGTCGACATGTGGTAGTATGACGCAGACCACAAATGCCGGTTACCGCGTATTCAGCAGGTTGTGACGGGCGGAAAGTGGCTGGTATAAGCGGTAGAACGGCCACTTGATACAAATCATTTATGAAGTTGTGAACTGACTTAACTTGCAGCAAATTTTCTGAATGACAATCGATTACAGGTCGGATACGCAGACCCGCCCGAGTAAGGAAATGCTTGATTTTATGTTTTCCGCTAAGGTTGGGGACGATGTATTTGGCGAAGACCCCGCGATAAATGAGCTGGAAGGCATGGCTGCCGACATGTTCGGGACGGAAGCATCTGTTTTCTGTCCATCGGGTACGATGACCAACCAGATTGCAATCAAATGTCATACGCAGCCGGGGGATGAGGTAATCTGCGATGTCTCTTCACACATTTACCAATATGAAGGAGGCGGTATTGCTTTCAATTCGGGTGCTTCAGTAAAGCTGCTTTACGGAGACAGGGGCAGGATCACCGCCCAGCAGGTTTTAGAAAATATTAATGCGGATGATGTTCACAAGCCGCATTCGAGTCTTGTGAGTTTGGAAAACACCTCGAACCGGGGCGGCGGAAGCTGTTACGACTTAGAGGAGATTAGGAAAATAAAGAAAGTGTGTGCTGATAGTAATTTGAGGCTACACCTGGACGGAGCAAGATTATTTAATGCTCTTGTCGAGAAGAAAGAAAGTCCAAAGGACTACGGACAGTTGTTTGAAAGCATTTCCGTTTGTTTAAGCAAGAGCCTCGGCTGTCCTGTTGGAAGTTTATTATTAGGTAAAAAAGACTTCATAAAAAAAGCGAGGAGGGTGCGCAAGGTGTTCGGCGGAGGAATGAGACAGGCGGGCTATTTAGCAGCGGCCGGAATCTATGCGCTGAAGAACAACGTTGACAGGTTAAAGCAGGATCACGATCATGCCAAACATATTGCAGAAGCTTTAAAGAA
>DATDNL010000013.1:0-7257 GCA_036518315.1 Flavisolibacter sp.
CAATCACCGGGTCCGCTGTTGCCCGGTGCCTGCCCCATTCCGAAAAATTGGGAATGGGAGTATATCCATAATCAATATTAATAGGGTTACAATATGTTTTTTGCTGACCGAATCCATTGATCGTAAGGATCAGGCTCAATAGACACAAAAGAGTAATTCTCATAAAAAAATTCATTTACTGTAATAATCCAAAACGGCGATGATATAGGCTGCCGAACCATATCCCACCATCGGGATCGCGCCGCGGTACAAGCCAAGGTCATTACTTAGTATCTCTGGAACCTGGTTGTTATTCCTGCCTGCAAAGCTAGTAATGCGATCAATCAGTTTCTTCGCCTCTACCCTGCTACCAAGATGGTTCTGTGCCACCGCCACTCTCAAGCCCGCAAAGGGCCATTCCTGGTTTTCATAGCTGTCGTTGCTATTAAAACGGCAATACCCTTTCGATGGATCCTTGTTAATCCGGTTGTGCCGGTCGTACACTTTCATATGGGAAAGAAAAAGTTGCCTGTCGCTGATCAGTCCATTCGCAAATAGTTCAAAGGTCGCCGCGTCATAATAATAGTGATCCGAAGGACTTTGTTCAGTGGCATTCCCTTTAATATACTTGTTGTCGATAATACAATTTTCTTTGACCCCCTCCATCAAGGGCTTGTAGCCGTTCTGAAATGGCTCATATGCCAATCCATTCTTCTTTTGCAATGAAGATATAAGTTGCAACCCCCTTGCACACACCCCACTTGTCCACGTGTACTCTTTTCCGGGCAGGTGGTGTTCCCATGGACCGCTTTCTGTCCTTATTATCTTCTTTTCATTGATGTTATGAACGATCGCCTTTTCGACAACAGAAAGCGCAGGATTCCATAACAACAAGAACTCTTTGTCACCACTCTCTTGTACATAATGATATACCGCAGTCAGAAATAATCCGAAATCATCTATTTCTATGTTGGGGCCGTTTTCATTGTAGTCGCTTTCCTCTCTTCCGTTCCCAAAATACCTTGTTACGGAAACGATGTACGGAACACCTATGCCATAGTCTTTACCGTCGGTGTAAACGTAATGAACGTATTGTTCGGTTGGTTTGGCATTGAGCATAAACTCAAGTGCTTTTTTTGCTTCGGCATACATTCCAAGTTTACTCATTGCTTCGATAGCGAAGGAAGCATCCCTGGCCCAACTGATAGCCCAAACTCCAGGCCGGAGTGAAGCAAGCACCTGTCCGCGTGAAAGTGGAAATATTTCTTTATCGCCCACCTGGCTCATTTTCAAAATAGAAATACCCTGTTCAATCATCTTGCGTTCAGCCAGTGAAACGTTTGCAGGTATTCTGCACTTTCCAATTACGTTCCGCATGTAGTTGATTTCACTGGACACCAGGTCGCTCTGTTTAGAACCAATTCTTTTTACTGCGTCATTGAATTGCTTTTGATAATTCTCGAGCGAATCAGAATAAGAAAACAAGAAATACTTCACAGTCCCGAGGTTGATGCCCGCATTTTGGTTAGTGATCAGACTTGTCTCCGTTTTCTCGGACACAAACGAGATGTTCTTTATCACGCCAGGCTTACCTTTTACGACCGCATAGAATATTTTCTCCCCAGTTGTGAAGGGTGCCACATATTCTACAGTAAAGGCAGGATACCTCACCTTGATAACATGCGTGTTCTTTTCGTATTCAGAAGCAAGGGGCTTGAATGACTGCGCGATCCTGATGTTCTGAACAAAAGGTGTTACCACTTTAGCCGAATCGTAATAAGAGAAAATGTGTGGGTAGACATTTTCAACAACATTGGTGTGGGTGTTGTACACGGCTGAAATCAACCCATTGGACGTGGTAAGCTCGTAATAAGACTTCTTACTTTTTACCTGCAGCGCAACCCGGCGGTCGTCTTCTTTCTTTGTAAGGATCACCAGGTCGCCGGAAATAATCCCGCCATCGCCAATACCATTGTAAACCCGGATCGCAATAGTGTTCTTCTTTTCTACCCACTCTTTTTTGATGATATACTTCCGTTGGATATCCCATGCCGATTGATCACCCGGCGGAAATTTGCCGGAGCTTCCAACCAAATGGCCATTGAAATAAGTTTCATCTGCATCATCGATAGTGCCCGCGAACAGAACAAGATCATTGTTCAGTAAATTACCAGGTAACGGGACCTGAGTTCTATACCACCCGACTGAATGTTCTTTATTGACACCTGCTTTGACCCAACTCAATGGTACTGAGATCGTATTCCATTTTGAATCGTCATAACCCTTTTCACTGAACGCCGGGTTATCTTCCAGTATGAATTTCCATTTTGTTGGAAGTGTAATCGACTGCGCGGCTACAACCAGGCAATTCAACAACAATAGTATAATGAACATCGTCCTTGCTACTCTCAACACTCCACCAGTAAATTCGATATCGTTTGTTCCAGTAGCAGCAATCCCTTTCATGTCTTCTATTTAAAATAAGGGCTATTAAATCCCAGTTTCTTCAACCCTTTCTGAATATCAGGAATATTCATAAAGAGCTTCCACAGTAAGCCTGTTCTGTAATTCTCAATCATCGTAACAATCGGCCCCTGGTCGATAGCTAAATGCGACTTCGCATACCAGTTATGCTCAATACTGAAGCCATCCACAAAACCATACTTGCTCCAAAGTTTATTGCCAAGAGAGTAGTAGAAATAACGAAGTGCTTCCATGCTTTCTTTCGGAGTGTAGGGCATCGAAGAAATAGCAGCAGTGGGTTGAATTACTCCCAGGTCATTTTCTGGGCTGTGTGCCACATAGCCTTTGTAACTATCGCCCGCAGTCAATCCCCAACAGGTTGAAGAATATCCCTTGTACTTCTTAGGATTTTCGATGCAGTAAGCCCTGTTAATCAATGTATGGTTCTTTCCCTGTAAGTAGTAGTCATTACCCAATGAATCTGTCAGCCCATTTGGATCCACTCCCTGGAAAGTGTACTGCTCAAAAAACAGGGGACCACCTTTGTCCTTATCATAGTTACCAAGCGCCAACTTGTAGCCGTAATACTCCTTCCCATTTTTGAACCCGGCGCTACCAACCCATGTGCCGTCATATACTTCCTTCGAAATTGAATGATTTGGCGAAGAAGCGGACATGATATAGGTAATCAAGCACTCATTCCAACCCCAGATGGGAAAGTTCATATCGAAACCGTTGTTCGGACTCCAGTGCCAGTACAATTTATTCTCGCCCTTTGTATGCCAGTTCCAGTTAGCCACATTCCACATGCTGCTGATTCGATTGCGCAAATATTTCTCACGGGGGGTATCCCTGTTGAAATATTCTCTTGCGCATAGAAACCCCATCAACAAGTAAGATGTCTCAACAAGATCAGCAGCGTCATCCAGCCTGTCAAATGGAATCGCCTTACCTGTTCTTCCGTTCATGAAATGCGGATAAATACCGTGATAACAATCTGCATGGGTTAGGAAGTCTGCAATCTTTATTAAGCGGCGAACAGCAGTATCCCTTCCAATCCACCCCCTGCTCACTGCCACGATCGTGCCCATAATTCCAAATCCCGTTCCACCGATCGCTCCGGCATCAGGTCCAAAATTGGAATGACTGAAGTTCGGTTCACCCCATGCTTCATTTATGTAATCCCAATAGTATTCTGCTTTAACAGTGTTATCTCTTTCCAATGCCAATCCACTTACAGGATGGGCTTCATGCCAGAAGTAGCGGAATGTTTGTTTTTGAACTACTTCCAGTAACCGGTCATCACTAAGGTCTTTGATAATACCGACCGGCGCGACACTATCAGGCCCGTCACCATATTTTCCTTTGCCGGAAACCTGGGCATGCAATAAACTAGCAGCGAATAGTAGGTAAACAATTATGGATAATCCTTTTATCACTTAGATCATTTAATCCATGGTGACGTAAAGCCTAGCTTCTTCAATCCGTTTTGCACTTCCGGGCAACTCATAAACAGTTTCCACAGCAAGCCACTTCTATAGTTTTCAATCATAGCGACTTCAGGTCCCTGGTCAATTGAAAGATACCAGGGTTCATACCAGTTGGCACTTTCACTAAAGGCATCATAAAAGCCATAGCTTCCCAGGATCTTAGGGCGTAAACTATCGCTCGTGTACCAATGCTTTATAGCTGCCATCGATTCGCCTGGGGTGTATGGGAAAGAAGAAATGGCTGCCGTTGGCGAGATCACTCCGAGATCGTTGCGCTCATCAGGAGCATGTGCCGCATATCCTCTCACCGAATAACTGGCCGTTAACCCCCAACTGCTGTCACTATAACCTTTATATTGTTTTGGATTGTCAACACACCATTGGTAATTGATCTTCGACATCGTACTCATCTCTTTCCAGTAGTCCGCGTACCGGTCTTTTATGCCCCGGGGATCTAAACCAAGAAAAGAATATTGCGACCAGAACAGTGGCCCACCGTGAGGCGGATTCCCCTGCATATGCAGATGCAGTGTATCGTTCTTATAGAAACTTACCTGGTTAATGGCTCCATTCTCTGCCCAGCCCTGGTGGTATACTTCAGCAGGCACTCCATGCGTTGGAGATGAAGCTCCAAGTATGTATAAGATCAGGCACTCATTAAAGCCATGCACGGGGAAGTTCATCTGCCACGCATATTCAGGGCTCCAGTGCCAGTACAAAACATTTTGCCCTCCGTTCCTGTACCAGTCGTAGTCTACTGCTCTCCAAAGCCTATCGATTCGTGCAGCCAGTTGTTTTTCTTTCGGGTTACCATCACTAAAGAATTGGCGCGCACAGAGAAGCCCCTGGAATAGATATGACGTTTCAACAAGGTCCCCTCCATTGTCTTTTCTACCAAACGGCTTCACATGTCCATCCTCTCCATTGATCCAGTGCGAATAAGCACCATGAAAGCGGTCAGCCTTTTGCAGGAAAGAAACAATCTTTTCAAGACGGGCCAACCCTTGCTCACGTGTAATAAAACCACGATGAATACCTGCAAGAATTGCCATCACCCCAAAACCACTTCCACCAGTTGCAATTATGCGTTGATCGTTGGCAGGATAATCGCCGTCCATATGAATGCGTTCGGGTGCCATACCACTATTCGGTTCTGCACCACTCCAGAAGAAATCAAAGGTTTTTCTTTCAATACTATCAAGCAAAGTCGAATCAGATATAGCCGGGTTATAATCTCTTTGCTGTATCAGCACCTTTTTCTGCTGTGCACAGGCTAAAAGTAAAATCGATAGGGAGAAAACAACGAACGGGAATTTTATCATACAGTGTAGATCTTGTATTCGTTATAAGCGGACTGACTTCCAAAATTAAGAATACCGGGGTCAACGCGGTTGCGCGAAAGCGGGTAAAATTCTTTGCACGTACATTATAGATACGGACTTTGAAATCCCAACTTTTGCATACCTGCTTTTATTTCAGGGCAACTCATAAACAAATTCCAAAGCAACCCGCTCCTGTAGTTCTCAATCATCACTATAATTGGCCCTTCGTCAATGGCAAGATAAGTATTGGAGAACCACGCATCCTGCAACTTGAACGCATCATAGAAGCCATACTGTCCCCACAACTTATCACCCAACTTGTAGTAGAAAAACTTCAGTGCTTTCATTGACTCTGTTGGTGTGTACGGCATCGATGATAAGGCTGCTGTTGGTGCAATTACTCCTTTGTCATCATTAACTCCTGGTGCACTTGCATAATATCCTCCCGGGACATCACTTGCCGTCAGGCCCCAGCATTGGTCACTGTATCCGTACCAACCTTTAGGATCCGCCTTGCACCATTCGTAATTGATCTTCGTATGGTTAACAGTTTGCGTTTGGTAGTTCGCATATTGATCAGTCAAACCATTAGGGTTTACACCCTGGAAAGTATATTGCTCAAAAAACAAGGGACCGCCTAAATCTGGACCTAGTGGCAGCTGATAACCATAATAAGAATTGCCATTGCGGATGGCCCCGTTTTTAGCAAAACCGTTCTCATAAACAGCCCTCTGAATCCCATGGGTGGTTGACGAAGCTGCAATTACATAAGTAATTAGTGTTTCATTCCAGCCCTGCACGGGAACATTAATTGCAAATCCATAGTTAGGACTCCAGTTCCAATACAAAACATTCTGTCCCTGCCTGAAAAAGTCCCAGTCGACATTGTTGTATAACGTGTTGATATCAGTTCTAAGGCTGCTTTCAGCAGGATCACTGCCATTAAAATATTGCCGTGCAGACAATAACCCCATCATCATGTAAGAAGTTTCAACGATGTCGGCACCATCATCCTTTTGTCCAAAGGGGACTACAGCACCCGTCGTGCCGTTCAACCAATGCGAAAAAGCACCATGGAACTTCTGTGCAGTATTTTTCAGGAATCCAACCATTGTCTGCAGCCTTGTTAACCCCTGTTGCTTTGTAATAAAGCCCCGGTTGATCGCGGCAATTATTGCCATCACACCAAACCCCGAGCCGCCGGTTGTAACGGTCTCACCCGATGTGTTTCTCTCCCTTGCTAATCCGCTAACAGGATGCCCGAAATCCCAGAAATATTTAAACGTTTGTTGCTCCACGAGATCCAGCAACGCCGAATCACTGATCTGCGCAAACTTGTCTGAGGAATCTATCTGTGTACGGAAGTCGAGGTCTGCCCTTCCTGATGCATTCTTTCCGTTAACCGATTTGACCGCTGTACTTAAACCGAAAACGTATTCGTCGAGGTAGTTAAGATTAGTCGTAGGGGTGACAAGAACACTGCTATCACCTCTTTGATAGGTAACTGCAAAAGGTACACTCACCGAGGCCTGGCTCTTGTTATAAAAAGTTATGGCAGAAGGAACCGTGTTTCGATCCACTTTATCTGAGAAAAAGACTTCAATGATGGGCTTATTGCTTACCCCATATAATGCCTGGGTGGAATTGAAAACCCTCCCATTAATCGACTGGCTGATAATATCGAAGCTTGTTGAAACTGGCGGAGTAGGCGGGGGAGAAACAGTGGATGGGGACTTTTTACAACCCGGACACGCAATTATCAAACTTGTCGAGAGAATCAAGACAAGCAAAATCGCTTCTCTACATTTTGATACATTCTTTGTCATCTTTTTGTCTTCACACCTTATATAAACTTGTACAAAAAAGGAGGATGTAATAATTACTGTCTGCAATTATTACACCCTTCCGCCTTTTACTAAAACCTTATACGGTTTTTACAGTTTGTGGTTATATAAAGCCAATACCTGGGATGCCGACAGCACTGTGTTATACATGCTAAACTG
>DATDNL010000014.1:0-3418 GCA_036518315.1 Flavisolibacter sp.
TTCAGGTTACCCATCAACAAGTCGGCAACTACCAATTATATAACCCTCACCACACTCAAGTTTATCAAAGCTCCCGAGCATGAAGAAGGTTACAGCATGAGTGTAACAAAACAAGGTGTCAAGATCAGCGGCAACAGCTACGCCGGCACCTTCTACGGAATGCAAACCCTCATCCAGCTCCTTCCCGCGGATAACTCAAAAATCAAAAGTCAAAACTTAAAACTGACCATACCTTTTGTGGCCATCGAAGATTATCCTTACTTGCCCTACCGCGGCATGCATCTCGATGTAAGCAGGCACTTCTTCCCTATTTCGTTTGTGAAAAAGTATATCGACTACCTCGCCCTTCATAAAATGAATGCTTTCCACTGGCATCTCACCGACGACCAGGGATGGAGAATTGAAATAAAGAAATATCCGAAGCTTACGACAATAGGCGCATGGAGAGACGGCACCATCATCGGGCGCTACCCCGGTACCGGCAACGACAATATTCGATACGGCGGCTACTACACGCAGGAACAGGTAAAAGAGATCGTAAAGTATGCAGCCGATCGCCGCATCGCTGTCGTTCCGGAAATAGAAATGCCGGGCCACTCCTCTGCCGCCATTGCAGCCTATCCGTGGTTAAGCTGTTTTCCTAATGAAGAAACAGTGATTCCAACGCACCCTTCACAGGCCAGCCTGCAAAAGCATGGAAAGAAAGTGCAGGAAACCTTTGGTGTGTTCGATGACATTTTTTGTGCAGGCAATGACTCCACCTTCACTTTTTTGCAAGATGTGGTTGACGAGGTTATTCCTTTGTTTCCATCAACACTTTTCCACGTCGGCGGAGACGAGGCACCTAAATCCAACTGGAAGCGCTGCCCCAAATGCCAGGCGAGAATAAAAGCACTCGGACTGAAAGACGAGCATGAACTCCAGAGTTATTTCATCCAGCGCATGGAAAAGTACCTGAACGCTAAAGGAAAGACATTGATTGGCTGGGACGAAATTCTTGAAGGCGGTCTTGCTCCCAATGCCTGGGTGATGAGCTGGCGCGGTGAGCAGGGTGGCATCGATGCTGCAACGCAAGGACACAATGTGATCATGACTCCGGGAGAATATGTCTATTTCGATCATAGCCAATCGAAGAATGAAGACTCGGTGACGATCGGCGGTTACCTACCTCTTGAAAAGGTGTACTCCTATCAACCCGTTCCAAAAGAACTGGACTCCACGAAAGCGCAATATGTGCATGGAGCACAGGCAAATCTTTGGACCGAGTACATTGCTAATCCTGCAAAGGCAGAATATATGATCTTCCCGAGGATGAGTGCCCTGAGTGAAGTGCTCTGGACTCCTAAAGAAGAAAGGAATTGGACCGATTTCGAAAAACGACTGCAAACGCAATTCAAGAGATATGATCTTTGGAAAGCGAACTACAGTAAAGCGTATTTTGATCTTTCGGGAAACCTACTTAATTCCGAAGATGGCAAGCATGTCGTTTGGTCTCTTTCCTCCAAACATGGAAAGATCACCTACAAGATCACTCCTCCCAACAACCATTCCACCTACATCACCAACGATAGTGTCAAATACGATCTAATTGCTCCCGGTTTATACTGTGCTCAACAGGTGAAAGCAAAACCGGCAAGCAGCAAGGCTAAAGAAGAATTGATTGGAAATCCTATAAAAGTGAGCTTCTACCCAAACAAGGCTACAGGGAAAAAGATTTCGATCACAACGGCGCCCAGTCCAAAATATCCCGGCCAGGGCGGAGCCTTCAGTCTTGTAAATGGTATTTACTCAGGCAAGGGATTAAGTTATCCTGACTTGCTCGGTTGGGAAGGCGGAGACCTGGAAGCCATCATCGATCTTGGCAAAACAACTTCTTTCGATTCGGTAAGAATGCATACGATTGAACAAAATGGTAGCTGGATCTATCTCCCGAAATATGTAGAAGTGCTGACATCAAATGACGGTACGAGTTTTACTTCCGTTGGCAAGTCCTCAACCTTTGTTCCCGACAGTTTCACAATGGGATGGATCAACGTAGGAACGCCACACCAGTCTGCCAGGTTCATAAAACTGGTCGCCAAAAACTATGGTACCATTGCTGACGGCCTTCCTGGCGCGGGCAACAGAGCGTGGCTCTTTGCCGATGAAATACAGGTGGACTAATGGGACGATGAGGCAATGTGCCAATGTGCCAATGAGTCAATGAGTCAATTTGAAATGAGTCAATGAGGCGATGGGATGATGAGGGGATTAGCGGGTGGTTGTTCTCAAAAAGACGACCGTTCCCCGCAACAGAGAATTTCGGTTGGAAGAGTACGAGGCGGAGACGCGCCGGAAAAGGTAATGGTCGAATGGGTCGATTTCTGAATATCTCAATCTCTTACTTTACATATGCTCCCATCGGCATATCTGCACATTAGCACATTCGCACATTCGCACATCTGCTCATCGTCACATTGACTCATTGGCACATCTGCACATTGTCTCATTGTCTCATTGGCATATTGGCATATCGGCACATCTGCCCATCCTTTGTATCTTTGCCCCGCAAAAAACAAACTAGTCCATAATCAATAGCCACATGCAAACCCAGACTGCAGATATTAACCTGATAGACGCATTTGAAAGGATACCTGTAAAGATTTACCCTGACCTTAAACAAGGCTCTCTCTTTGCAGCTAATGAAATTGCAAAACTGATTCGTGATAAACAATCCCGGAATGAAAAATGTGTGCTGGGATTAGCAACCGGCTCTACTCCCAAAACTCTGTATGCCGAACTGGTGCGCATGCACAAGGAAGAAGGCCTTAGTTTTAAAAACGTCATTAGTTTCAACCTCGACGAATATTACCCGATCGATAAAGAAGCATGGCAAAGCTATAACGCTTACATGCATCGCAACCTTTTCGATCATATCGATATCGACAAGAACAATGTTCACATTCCCAATGGCGAGCTGCCAAAAGAGGATGTAAAAAAACAGTGTGCTGAATACGAAAGGCAGATTGAAGAAGCAGGCGGTATAGATCTGCAGATTCTTGGTATTGGTAATAATGGTCATATTGGCTTCAACGAGCCCGGTTCAAGCATTCACTCCAGGACAAGGCTCATAAGCCTCGAAAACTCCACCCGGCTCGCCAACGCCTACGAGTTCGCCAATATCTCCCAGGTGCCTCGCCTCGCGATCACCATGGGTATCAGCACCATTTTAAAAGCCAAGAAGATCATACTGATGGCATGGGGACCCGGCAAAGCTCCCGTCATGCAAAAGGCAGTTGAAGGACACGTTACCGAACAAGTTCCCGCGAGCCTGCTGCAGCAACATGCCGATTGCACCTTCGTCCTGGACGAATTGGCTGCTGCTGAATTAACGCGTAACAAGTCCCCATGGCTTACCGGTGAAATTGAATGGGATTCT
>DATDNL010000015.1:0-2636 GCA_036518315.1 Flavisolibacter sp.
GAATCAACACTAATTTCACATTTATTGGGGGATAGAGCTTTCAGCTATCTAATTAAAGATTTCTTCCGGGAAATAGACTCTGCTGTAAGCCACCATGGGGGAACAATTTATCAATATGCCGGCGACGAAATGCTCATCCATTGGCCTTCCAGTTCTACCAAATATTACGAGGAAGCGTTGAATGCTTTTGAAGAACTGTCGGCATCCCTGGTATCTAAAGAAACGAAATATAAAAAACTGTATGGTCTGTCACCGAGGTTCAAAGCTGCTTTACATTCGGGCAAGGTCGTCGTCACATGGGTTGGACAATCGAAGAAGGAGATTCTTTACCAGGGAGAAGTTCTTAATGTTACGGCAAGGATAACCGAATTGGCGAAGAGAACAGGCTATTCTTTGGTTGTTTCGCAGGCGTTCTTTGATGGACTGGGCCTAAGGAATAAAGCATTGAAATATGCTGGTAATTTTCCGGTAAGAGGCCTGGAGACCAGGCTTCCGCTGTACGGTTATACAAGTTTATCTAAACAGAAGAATCGCTGGTTTGAGGTGGAGAGCTCGCAAAACTGAGCTGCCTATTGAGATGAGGGCGAGACATGGGTAAAGGCTAGCTGATTCTGTGCCATCATGATGATGTAGCGACCAAAGTGTTTGATAAAAACAGGGCCTCCAGGCTAAGAACTTCAACTATTCGAATAATTCATAGCAAAATCGGACTTTGAAGTTATGGCACTCCTGATTGTATGGTTTAAAGTGCGAACTTGGAGTGGCAATGAAACGCAACCACGAACAAATACACAAGGAAGTATTACTTTCTTTAGGTAGAGGCATTGCAGGTATTAGCAATAAAGAAGATGTATTAAAATTTATCATCGGCGTCCTCAGAAAATACTTAAGGTTCGGCAATGGCCTCATAATCAAATACAATACGTCTCGTCACACCTATTCTTCCTCCATTTCCCAGGCAACAAATCAAGAGGATGGTCGTGATCTGCATACAAGCTGGCCCATTAAGTACTTTATAGATGCACATTCCTTGAACGATACGACCATCTTATTTTGGAATAAGGATAATCTCAGTGAGAGCGATATTGATCAGATTGCATCTATTTCCAAGAACGGTGTTGAAGAAATCGTCACCCTTAAGCTCGGCGAAACAACGGAATTCATTGATCTCGTGATATTTTTCTCCGCGAAAAAAAGTCATCATACGGGAGAAGAAATTGAGCTGCTAAAAGAGATTTGTCATTTAACCTCCATCGGGATTGCCAACATTGCAACGAAAGAAGAAATTGCAAAAAGAGAAGAAGAGAAGACTGTTCTACTTTCACTAAGTACTGAAATCGCGGCAGTAAGAAATAGGGTAGATTTTTTCAATATATTGAACAAAAGGATTAATGAACTTTTTTCGGTTACCGAGTTTGGTATTGCCCAAATTGACGAGGACGGAAGAACATACAGTGCTTTTTCATTGGAGTTCAGTGAAACGACCCGCAGCGATGTGGACTATCACAGAATTACAGCAGCAAAATACTCAGTTGATGACCCCATTTTCACAAAAGCGATGGCGGCTACTGAACCTGTTCTCTTTAATGTTAATGAAATGGCGCAATTACCGGGGATGCCTGCTTATGTAGAGTTTTGGAAAAAAGCCGGGTTCCGTTATTACTTGACGGTGCCACTTCGGGCTGGTGGCAGCAACATTGGATTCATCAATTTGCATATCGAGAATCCGCAAACGTACAACATCAAAAACATTCTCTTAAAGGGAGTCAGTGACCAGTTAGCGGTGGCGGTTTCTAACATACTGGCTAACGAAAAGATACAAAGGAAAGACCAGGAAAAAACAACGCTACTTTCCCTAAGTAATGAGATCGCGAGGGTCAAGACAAGAGAAGATTTATTCCGTATTGTCAACTCAAAAATTAAGGATCTGTTTCTTGTTGATGAATTCGTGCTGGCGAAAATTGACGACGAAGGTCAGTCGTGTGTTGCTTTTGTTTTAGATGTTAACCAAGAAACAAGAAATCATTCTGATTTCAATACCATTGTCACGGCCCGGTTTTCCACGTCCGATGAGATATTTACCTCCGTTTTTGCGTCAGAGGATGCTGTCGTATTCGACGTTGCGACCCTGAGTAAAAAACGTGCAGTGCCGGCTTACGTAGAGTTTTGGAGCAATGTTGGTATCAGAAAAATGCTTCTGATCGCCTTGAGGGCCGGTGGAGAAAAAATAGGTATTGCAGGCTTCCCCGTCGATAATATTCCTGACTTTGATGTCAAAAATGTTTTGCTAAAGGGAATTTGCGCTCAGCTCGCGGTAGCCATGTCAAACATCCTGACAAACGAGAAAGTTTGGGCAAGAGAGGATGAGAAAAATCTGCTGCTGTCGCTAAGTAATGAGATAGCCGCACTAAAAAACCGCCAGGATTTATTCAAGGTAGTGAACGGAAAAGTAAAACAGTTATTCGGCATCAGGGAACTGGGCTTTTCGAAAATAGATGAGGGCGGCGAAACGTATAGCATCTTCCTGGTTGATGTCGGCGATAGAGTGAAATCGCACCCACACTTCAAAGAAATCCTTACTGCTCAGTTTAGTATCCATGATCCGTTGTTTAGTGCTGTGATGAAGCTTGAGGATC
>DATDNL010000016.1:0-2481 GCA_036518315.1 Flavisolibacter sp.
AATGTTGACCCAGGTACATTGAATCCTTACGAGCACGGAGAGTGTTATGTGACCGAAGATGGCGCCGAAACCGACCTGGACCTTGGTCACTACGAACGTTTCTTAAACATTTTTACTTCCCAGGCAAACAACGTCACTACAGGCCGTATTTATCAACATGTCATTAATAAGGAAAGAGAAGGTGCTTACCTTGGAAAAACAGTACAGGTAATTCCTCATATCACAGATGAGATCAAGAGAAGGATGTTGCTGTTGGGACAGAATAACCAATATGACATCATCATTTCTGAAATAGGCGGTACGGTGGGTGATATTGAATCGCTACCTTATATCGAAGCTATCCGCCAATTGCAGTGGGAACTACCGGAGGAAGACCTGCTTGTGGTTCATCTGACACTGATCCCTTATTTGAAAGCTGCAAAAGAATTAAAGACAAAGCCTACACAGCACTCGGTGAAGATGCTTAGTGAAAGTGGTGTTTTTCCTGATGTGATCGTGTGCCGTACCGAGGAGCCTCTCACTATTGAACTGAAGAGAAAGATCGCTCTATTCTGTAATGTAAAGGCAGAAGCGGTCATTGAAGCACCAGATGCGTCCACGATTTATGAAGTGCCTTTGCTGATGATGAATGAGAAGCTTGACCTGATCGTTCTTAAGAAGCTAAATATTTCGCAGTTTGAGGATGCAGAACTTACAAGATGGAAAGGATTTCTTGACAAGCTGAAATATCCCAAATCTAAAATAACCATTGGTCTCATTGGTAAATACGTGGAACTTCAGGATGCTTATAAATCCATTCTCGAAGCTTTTGTTCATGCAGGTGCCATGAACGAATGCAAGGTCCAGGTGGTTCCCATTCATTCGGAATTTATTACGGAGGAGAACGTGGCTGAAAAGCTGGCTAACCTTGATGGGTTGCTGGTAGCTCCCGGCTTCGGACACAGGGGCGTGGAAGGAAAGATCACTGCGGTGCGATTTGCAAGGCAGACGGGCCTACCTTTCTTTGGCATTTGCCTTGGAATGCAGATGGCGGTAATTGAATACGGACGGGACGTGTTGGGTATAAAAGAGGCGCAGTCTTCGGAAATGAATGTTCACGCGACCGAGCCTGTGATCGACATGATGGAGGAACAGAAGAAGATCACTGCAAAGGGTGGAACGATGAGACTTGGTTCCTATCCATGCGAGATCAAAGAAGGCTCACTGGCTCATAGGATTTATGGAAGCACCGAGATCACAGAGCGCCACCGTCACAGGTATGAGTTCAATAACAGATATCTCGACCAGTATGAGGGTAACGGCATGATCGCCAGTGGTCGCAACCCGGAAACCGGTTTGGTGGAGATCATGGAAGTGCCTGAACACCCGTTCTTTATAGGCTGCCAATATCACCCTGAATTAAAGAGCACCGTGGAGAACCCGCACCCGCTTTTTGTTCATTTTGTAGGGGCTGCCAAACAATTCAACGAAGCAAAGGCAACGATCAAAAATCCAATATTACAAAGCGAGATGATTTAGTTCGCCGACTAAAAGATGGCGCTTACCGCTTAAACCCCTTATTTTCTGTGAAACTATGAAAGCAGAACGCGTAACTCGGGTCTGCTGACTATCTTTGCCGCCTTTCAGAAGAAGCGGGATTTTTGCTTCGCCAATACAAACTTGAACCTCAAATGAATTTTGATCGTAATACCGTTACCGGTTTTATTCTCCTTGCCGTTTTATTCTTTGCCTTTTTTTACTACACCAACCGACAGCAGGCCGCTCTTCGAACCCAAAAAGCATTCGAAGACTCCGTCGCACACGTAAAAGATTCAGTTGCAAGGGTCCAGCAGCAAAAACTCAACCCTGTTACTAAAGGCGATAGTAGCGCAGCGATTGCGGTTGACAGTAATGCACGTTTTCCGCAGGCGATGCAAGGCTCGGAGCAGTTGACGACTGTTGAAAACGATCTAATTAGGGTAGTTTTTACCAACAAGGGGGGACAGCCAAAATATGTTGAATTAAAGAAATTCAAAGGCCCTGACAGTTCATTAGTGAGACTTGCCGGTTCGGCCTTTGACAAGATCGACTACTCTGTTTCCGACAATGGTAAAGCTGATAGTATCACAGGATTGTACTTTACCCCGGCGCAGGTGACGAAGGCCGGTGAAGACCAGGTTGTAACCTACCAGTTACAGGGAAAGGATGGAAGTATGATTACCCATAAGTTTACGGTGAAGCCGGATTATATGGTTGATTTTGATCTCTCTATTAATGGCGCCAATCAACTGTTGTCGAATAACACATTATTCCTCACGTGGCAGAACCGGGCGGTGCGGCAGCAGAAGGATATTAACTATGAAAGACAGCAGTCGCAGATTGGTTATAGGGTAGATGGGGACTATGATCATAGTTCGGCCGTCAGCTCCAATACCGAGGAGTTTAAAAAGCCTGTGAATTGGGTGGCTGTTAAACAGCAGTTTTTCACTACAACCTTTATTG
>DATDNL010000017.1:0-14655 GCA_036518315.1 Flavisolibacter sp.
TCACCTATATGAATATGAAAAAAAGAACTGCCTATAGCCTGATGGTGTTTTTCAGCATTATGTTCTTAGAGGAATTACCGATCAGAATACCAAGTCTGCCAGCTTCTGGCGAACACCGGTTGAATTGGTCTTTATAATATTCAAAGGCATTTTTCTTCAAGCTAAAAGAGTTTCCTTAATGTATGCTACCAGACGAAAGTTCCTACGGAACCTGCGTCAAGCGAGGTGGTTACGTGTTTGCCGTTGTACACGATATTGAAACTCTCTATGTTGTTGCCATCGTTTTCAACAATGAGCACTTTTTTCCCGTCGGGTCGCAGGAAAGCGACATTGTATAAGTTGCCTGCATTATTGCTTGCAATCCTCACTGATCCGGCAGGAACGAATTTAGAAGCGTGTGCGATAATGTAATACGAGACATTCCTGGTGTAACCTGAGATGATGGTTAGTGCCCCTTTACAATTTCCACAGCCTCCGGGCGTATGAATTGAAACATAAGGATCGCTTGCAAGGTTCCATTCTAACACATTGCGGCTCCAATTGCGAGTAGCCCCTATAATAAGGTTTTTAAGGTGCCATTTCAGATCGCCTCCGAAGTCGCCAGTAGAAGATGTGTACTGCTCGGTGAAATAAATATTTTTATTGGGATAAGACTGGTGAACGGTAGACAGTGCGCTTATATCGCCACCATACAAGTGGAATGCAGAACCGTCGACATATTGCCTTGCATTCGCGTCATCTAAAATCGTAAGCGGGTAATCGATACGATCGGCATTGTGATCGTATAGAATGATTTTAGTGTTGATAGAAGCTGCAGCGAAAGCCGGTCCCAGGTTGTTCTTTATGAAGTTCGCCTGTTCGGTTGCCGACATCAGCATGCTTGGGTTGTTGCCACCATACAGCGGTTCGTTCTGTACTGTGATGGCATCAATGGTGATCCCTTCGTTCTTCATTGCCTGAATGTATTTCACAAAATATTGAGCGTACACATTATAGTACTGCGTGAGCAAACTGCCGCCAACTGAATTGGCATTGCTCTTCATCCAAAGAGGCGGTGTCCATGGAGAACCCAGTATTTTAATCTTTGGGTTGATCGCAAGTATTGCTTTCAATATGGGAACTACCTGGCTTTGATCTTTCCTGAGGCTGAAGTTGTTGAGGTTAACATCCGTTTGGCCTGCAGGCATATCGTCGTAAGTATATACAGAAGCGCTGAGGTCGGATGCGCCAATACTAACCCTCAAGTAACTGACGCCAATAGAAGTACTGTCCGATCCAAACAACTCTTTGAGAAGTTCGTTCTGAATAGAAGAAGGCAAGCCCGCAATGAGACCGGCACTGGCATCCGTAAGGCAATAACCAAAGCCATCGATCGACTGGTAGGTTTGCGTGGAATCAACCGTGATATCCTGGTAGTAGTTTATTGAAGTACCAAACACCAGTTTTGTGCTTTGCTTTTGCAGCAATGCTGTTTGGTTGGCACTTGTCAGGTAAAAGTCCATGTCTGACTTTGCAACAGTGGAGTCAACCGGTTTGGTACCGCCTCCTCCATTCTCAGCGGGACTCTTCTTGCAATCCGCCGAAACCAATACAATCAGTGAACAGAGGAACAATATGTTTTTATAGGATGCTTTCATGGCTGGTCATTTGACTTTTCATTACATCGGTTGAAACACCAGCGTGGTGATGGAGTGGGGCAAAGAAGTCGTCGCTGCCGCCTTACCTTTCATATACAGCTGGTAATCGATCTGCTTCTCGCCCTGGTTCATTACTACGACAGCAATGCTTCCGTCGGTATTCTTAAACGCCGTTGTCAACAATTCGGTCCTGTTGCTGGAAGCGTTGATTCGCTTAGCACCGGGACGTATAAATTTTGAAAACTGGCCGATATAATAGTAGGCATTGGTGAACTGTAAACCCTTAGAAGGATCGAAATGAACAGGCGCCATACAGAAGTTGCCCACGTGGTTGGGTCCACCCTGTTCATCCAGGAGAATATTCCAGTCTGTCCAGCCAACAGTACCAGCATTGAAATCATTGATCATCGATCTGCCATATTTTTCTCCGAGACCCCAATCATTAATCAATTCGGGCTTGAAGTTCTCAGCACAGCCTTCAGTGAAAATCAAACTTTTTTGAGGATAGTTATCGTTAACCATCTTTACGTTGCCAAACTGCATGTCACCACCGGTCCATGTTTCGTACCAATGGTAGCCGATACCCCAAACGTATTTGGCGGCTGCAGGGTCGTTCAAGATGGTGCTGGCTCTTTGGTAAACGAAGTCGCGGTTATGATCCCATGCGATGAGTTTCTTATTGCTCATTCCGGATTTTTGCAGTGTGGGGCCGAGATAGTTTTTTATGAAGTCACGTTCGTCTTCGGCAGTGAACACACAGGATTCCCAGGTTTGGACTGCGAGGGGTTCATTCTGTACTGATAAGCCCCAAACGGGTATACCGCGCTTTTCAAGTTCTTTAATATACTTCACGTAAAAATTAGCCCATGACTGCCGGTATTGAGGAAGCAGTTTACCGCCGTGCAGTACGTTGTTATTGTCCTTCATCCAGGCTGGTGGCGACCAGGGGCTGACAAACAAGGTAAGCTTGCCTGCTGTTGCGATTGCCTTTTTTATCAAAGGAATGCGGTACTGTTCATCGTGTTTGATGTCGAAGGTTTTGAGATCCTTGTCGTTATCCGCAACATAGCTGTAACTGCCACTCGAGAAATCACAGCTCTGAATATTCGTTCTCGCCAGCGTATAGCCAATACCATTCTTAGGATCGTAGTAAGCTTTCAATAGTTCGTTCTGTTGACCAGGTGAAAGCTTTGCGAAGGTTTCTGCTGAAGCATCGGTAATAGCACCGCCGATGCCTAACATAGTCTGAAAGCTATGCGAATCATCAAGGAATACAAACACTTTGCGTTCTACCATTGTTCCCGCGTCAGTAAATTGGATGTCGTCACCGGGACTTAGTTTCAGAGATGTGTTCTTAGCAGTGGTATATACTTTAACACTGGTATTGCTCTTACTTGACGCGGCCTGGCTGGTTTGTGCGTGCGCGCCCGCGAGAAGCAACAGAGAAACTGAGAAGAAGGTGATGCTTTTAAGTCTTTCTTTTATTAAATGAGTGTTCATGTTCGTGATTTTTAACTAGTACGGAATGTGCTCAGTTGTTGGATGCCTGTCGATCGTCAGAGAATCCCAGTGCTTTTACATAACCCTTATTTGGAAAACAGTTCCCGAAAAGGCACTGCTTAAGATATTCGCTTAAGGCTTCCCTTACGAGCTCCATATTTTGGGGACGGTTCTTCCTTATATCAGCAAAGCTCTTTCTTGAAGACTCAGCATAGTGAACAATGGTGTCGTAGCCGGCAGGTCTTTTAAATTGTACGATGCAGCGGCTATCATCCATCTTCTTATACGGCCAATAGTGCCAACCAATCCCTGCATGCTCCAAGGTTACGCGGAAACTGTCGATCCACTCATTGGTATTTTCTCCTGTCTCACCACAGTAGATGGGAACATTATACTTATTACTGAAATCGATATAAGGTTGAATCACTTCTTGTGTTGGAGAAGTCCAGTATTTATGAAATGTGTAGACAAGCTTACTGTCGAATGGCTCACCGAAAGGCTTGAAATTCGAGTCCCATTGTGCACCACCAAGGAAGATAAGATGGTTCATGTCAACCTGCCTGATCGCATTAGTAATACGCTTGTACACGCCCTCCAGCTTGGGGTTGAAGTGGTCAGCCTTAAAATAAGTTGCGATAGGTTCATTCAGCAAGTCATAACCCAGGATGATCGTTTCGTTTTTATAGCGCGATGCGATCCTTTTCCAGATATCCGCTGTGAGTTGTTGATCTTTTTCGCTTTCGAATAAGAAAGGATATCCTTCTCCATCATCGATATTGTCACCTGTTTGTCCGCCGGGGGCGCAGTGCATATCCAGCAGCACGTACAACTGCTCCTTCTTACACCAGCTTATCAACTTATCCAGTATCTCGAAGCCGTGATTGGGATTGGTCTCTCCGAGGTATTTTTCGCTGGTGAATAAGCGGAAGTTGAAAGGCACGCGGATGGAGTTCATTCCAATGCTTTTCATGTAATGAATATCATCAGCGGTGATATAACTAGCCAGGTAAGTATTCCAGAAACTATCGACCGCCGACTGTCCAATCAACTCACTCAAGGCCTGGTTGATCAACCTGGGCGAGTTGACCTCTTTGAACTTGAACATATAGCCTTCGGGAACCAGCCAGTTGCCGGTGTTGGTACCTCTCATTATGAAAGGCTTACCATCCGGCAGCATTACATTCTTTCCCTCAGTGTAAATGAACTTTGTTTTCTGGGCATTGAGCGTAAACATGTACACCACTGCAAAGAGCAGTAGCAGTGTCTGTTTAAATGTTTTCATGAAAGAACAGTTTTTATTGGAAGACTCTTATATAATCTACAATCATTCTTTGCGGGAAAGTCGTTGTTGCATCGGGGCTACCCGGCCAGTTACCACCTACGGCCACGTTGAAAATGAAAAAGAACGGAGCGTTGAAGGGGTAAGTACTGGTGCCCACGTCAGCTTTATTGAGGGTGAAGAAAAGATTATCATCAACCAATAATTTGACCTGGTCTTGCGCCCATTCCATCGAAAAGACATGGAACTGGTCGTAGAAATTGGGACTTCCGGAAACGTAATTAGTGCCTTTCGAATCGTGGCCTCCGGAGGCAGTGGCATAATGCAGGGTGCCATACACTTTTGTAATATCCTGGCCTAGCAACTCCATAATATCAATCTCACCGCATTTAGGCCAACTCACCGATGTAATGTTGGTTCCCAGCATCCACAGAGCAGGCCAGATGCCTTGTCCTTTTGGAAGCTTGGCTCTTATATCGACTCGCCCGTAGGTAAATGTTTTTTTGTTCGCCGTGGTTAAGCGCGCAGAGGAATAGTTGAAGCCACCTACAGATTCTTTACGTGCTTCGATGATAAGGTTACCGTTGGAAACTAAAGTATTCTTTGCACTGTTTGTATAGTATTCAAGCTCGTTATTACCCCAGCCATTGTTGTTGCCGATCTCATAATTCCAAACGTTGGCATCCAAAGTGCTACCTGAAAATTCATCCTGCCACACAAGGGTTTTACCGGGGTAAGTGAGCGGTGTAGTATAACCGGTGTTACTTGTGGTGAAATTGGTTCCGTCTTCTGTGATGATGGTTCCTTTGGCAGAAGATGTTCCGATAGTACAATTCTTTGGGTTGGACAATTGAATGCTAAAGTCGATGTTATTCTGCCTGGTGTCTGTTGGGTCGCCTTTTACCTGTACAGGTATTTCGGCTGTCAGTTGGTTAGCAGGGATGGTAATTGTTCCGGATGCGGCCACATAGTCTTTAGCGGCAGTAGCAGTGCCATCAGCCAGCGTATAATCTACGGAGGTAGCAACAGTCGTCGCTTTGTCAAGTGACACTGTAAAGTGCATGATAGACACACTGGTTGTTCTTGCTACGGATGCATCGGCAACTTTTGCTGCAGGAACCACAGGAGCGGGAACCGGATCCGTTTTCTTGTTACAGCATAGAGAAGCGAAACTAAAGGCAACTATAAGCGAAAGGCGAAACAGTTTGTGTAGCATACAATTAACTTTACATCACATAAATCAATGAACGCGAAGGAGTATGAGGATCGCAAATGAAGTAGTAGAAAGCACAGGGCATAAGCCCTGTGCGGTGTTACGACTGCTTGCGTATTGAGAGAATCAAATCATCTATTGTTACAAATCCTATCAATTTGCTTTGAGCTTTATATACCAGGCATTACCGGTTTCTGTACCCTGGACTCGCAGGTACAAACTTGTGGCAGTAATGGCCAGGATCTCATATTCTTTCAGAACAGCACCATAACCGATGAAGGTGTTAACACCTTCCAGTTGAATTGCTGTTTTGGTTGAAGGTGTAGATGCTGCAATTCCGGAACTGGACGGCACGAACGAGAATGTGCTTGTTCCTCCTCCGTAAGTATAGCAACCTTCAGCGCCCGATGAAGGTATTCCCGGTAGACCGCCAGCCAGTGAGCCCGTCTTTGTAAAGGCACCATCTGGCGTAGCAACTGTAAGCGTATACCCGCCTGCTGCCACTTTTGTAAAGGTGAAAGTTGCTGTGTAGAAACAATTACAGCAAGATACCTTCTCATTGATACCGGCAGACCACCATTCCGGAGTTACCGATGTTGCACTCCAGGGGCCTACACCAAAATGACCTGGTATACTCTTATCCACACTCCAGGATTTTGAACCGGTTCCTGTTAAATTGGAAACGATCGTGGCATCAGGAGTGAAGTTGCTTTGGACCTGGACATCTTTCGTAACAGTAGTGGCCGTTCCGCCGGGACCATAAGCAACGGCAGTGATACGGTAGGTATTCAAGCCAAGTTTGGTATACTTCTTTGTGGCTTTCCCATTAGGAAGGAAAACAAGACTAATTCCATCGGAGGCATCGTAGTCAACGTTGTAAGAAAGTACGTTCTTACCCGTCACAGTGATGTTCACATCACCGGAACCATCACCGTTCGGATGGGTTTGGTCCTGGCCTACGAGTGTAGTATTGATTGCAACTTCCGTAGGAGCCGTTAGACTTCCCATGCTGTATTCCGTCTTTTTACAGCTGCCGATCAGCACTAGCAGCGCAAACGCAAAACAATATTTTGTATACTGTATCATAATAGTTTTTTTAATTGGTTAGTCTAAAATTGTCCACGTAGATGACAGCACCAGCACCGTCGGAAGAGTCGTTAAAGCGCAATACGAGTTGTGTGAACTTTGTCCCGGCTGGTATACCGCTGATCCCACTGTAGTCGAACACAAGTTCTTCCCATGCTCCTGAAGTGGTGAACGGCGCTTTCAATACAGCTACCCCGTTAGCCGGTGTGCCGCCTATAGCCCATTCGAGTTCTACGTTTAGCTGTTTGCCAATGTTCGCCGGATCAGGGTTGTAGGCAAGAACCTTTATTTTTTTGCCGTAATTGAAATTGATCGGGATATCCAGGGGGCTGTAAGTGCCGCTCCAGGACTGAACACCACGTGTGAACTTACCTACTTTGGCACTGGTATTTAAACCACTTGGATTCGGATTAGCAACAGTCGAGAATTGTTGATTATCACCAAAGGTTCCAAAGAAATAGTTCACGTTGGCGTTCTCAAAGTCAATTGGTAGACTAAACAGAGTTTTAGTATAAGTGGTTTTTGCTGCTCCGCCACTTAATGCGTCCACTTTCAATGTAAATGGTGCTCCTGTTGCCGGGTAAGTATGAGCCGGCAGTGTTTGGCCAACTGCCATAGGGGTACCGGTTTCGTTTGCAACATCGCCGTAATAAACCATAAAGGAGTTAGCGTATAGGGCGGTCGCCGATACTTTTGTTTCATCCTTGAGAGTAACTTTTACATTCTCCGGCGCACGATAAGTAAGCTGAAGCGGGTAGGTGGCCGTTGTTTGCTGACCTCCCAGGCTTGTTGACACTATTGTAACTGTATAACTGCCCTCAGGATAGTTATGTGAAGTATTGAAGCCCGGCTTTACAGTTGCTTCTGCCGCCGTGCCGGTGCCGTGACCATATTTAACCAGGAAGGAAGACACACCTTCACCCGTTGGCGTGATCGTTACCTTTCCTGTATTATCATTGGTAATGTCGAAAATCTTGCCGGTAGTGCCAACGCTAGCGGTACTTAAGAATGATGTATCGCTATGGATGCCATCCTTCTTTTCGCATCCTGTGATGCCGTATATCAAAACAATGAGACTAAATGCTATTATTAATCTTTTCATGGTAGTTAGTTTTAGTACCCGGGATTTTGAACCAGTTTAGTTCCTTGCAATTCCTGGGCAGGGATTGGGAATATTTCGTTCTTACCAGCTTTGAATCCTCTGCTTGCCAGTTTCGTGGCTGCATCACCCCAGCGAACAAGGTCGAAGAAGCGGTGACCCTCACCTGCCAATTCCAACCTGCGCTCTGTTTTGATAGCATCCATCGAAACAGGGACTGATGTCAATCCAGCCCTTAAACGGACAGCATCCAGGAGGGCCTGCGCTCTTGAGCCTGTACCGCCCAGTGCCTCTGCTTCCATCAGGTAGGTGTCTGCGAGGCGAATGATATAATCATTCTGCTGGAAGTTCAATTCCACAGCACCGCCGCCTGTACGTATGTCTGATTTCATTGGGATCATCTTCATGATGAAGTAGCCGGTGTTCATGTAACCCTCAATGTACTTGCATTGACCCGCAGCAGCGAGTGCCTTTGCGTCAAGAACAGTAGAAGAGAAACGAGGATCGTTTTTAATCAGGTCATAAAAGTCCTGAGTCCAGGGGTTAAAGCTCCAACCAGAAGTATAAATGTCAGGAGCATTCGGTCCGGTCTTTTGATAGCTTCTTGGTCCAACCATCTGGGCAGCCGTATTACCTTCATCGGCACTGCTTCCCCAGAATCCCCAGTCAGCATTTGATTGGTTAGTGTGGCAGGCTTCGAGAATGGATTCTGAATTGAACTTATTGGTGAACACCCAGAGGTCCGAAAACTTTGCCAAAAGTTTATTACCGTATTGGTTTGGTTGACCAGGCGTCGTCCCGTTTACCTGGGCCAACATTGCTGCCGCCTCTGTTTTCTTGTTTTCATACAGGTAGACTTTTCCAAGCATGGCCTGTGCGGCTACTTTAGTGAATCTTCCTGCTTCTGTTGCTAACGCAACAGAACTTGGCAAATTAGGAATTGCATCATTCAGGTCTTTCTCGATCTGTGCATACACAGCTGCCGGAGTTGCTTGCGTCACATTGTTGATATCACTTGCTGCCAACGGCTCAAGAATAAGTGGAATATTCTTGAACATCCTTACGAGGTAAAAGTAGTAGGTTGCACGCAGCGCTTTTGTTTCGGCTACGAAACGAGTCTTCTCCGCCGCATCCATGGTTGTACCGGGCAGTTTTGCCAACAATATGTTTGCCCTAAAGATGCCCTGGTAGAAATCGCTCCAAAAGCTGCGAGGCATGATTTGAGCATTGATGGTATAGTTGGAAAAACCTTGTATACCTGCACCGTCGGTTGCACCACCGCCACCGGCGTAGTTGTCATCGGAGCCTGCATTCATCATGCAGATCATGTTTTCAAAGCCGCCGGCATTCTTTCGCATCACATCATACGCTGCCACGAGTCCAGAATACGCCTGGTCTCGGTTGGTATAATAGTTCTGCGTTAGGAACTGCCCTTTGGGCTGAATAGTAATAAAGTCTTTTTTACACGATCCAAGCAAAACCACAATTGAGGTTGCGAGGAACATTATCTTGAATTGAATACGCTTCATATAAATAAGGTTATCGAGTTAGAATGTAAGTTGAACCCCACCAAGAATTGATCTAGCTTGTGGGTATTGTCCTTTATCGATTCCAAATACACCACCACCAACTTCAGGGTCATATCCTGTGTATTTGGTCAATGTCAACACGTTTTCCCCGGTTACATATACTCTTAATCTTGAAATGCCGGTTCCTCTAAACAAATGGTTGGGCAATGTGTAACCCAATTGCAGCACTTTGAGGCGCAGATAATCTCCGCTTTCCAGGTAGAAGTCTGACATTCTGCTGAAGTTACCATTAGGATCAGAGTCCGTTAACCTCGGATAGTCGGTGGAAGTTCCTTCTCCATGCCAGCGGCTCAAAGCTTTTGTTGAGTAGTTCGAAGTGAGGATGTCCAAACGACGTAATCCCTGGAAGATCTTATTACCTGCTGCACCCTGTCCGAACAACATAAAGTCAAAACCTTTGTAGTCCATGTTAATCGTGAAGCCGTAGGTATATTTAGGAAGATTGCTTCCGAGGAAGGTCTTGTCAAGATCACCGGTATTTATGACGCCGTCGCCATTGATGTCGGCCCATTTGAAATCACCAGGACGTGCATCCGGCTGCAAAAGCGCGCCACTCTTATTGGTATAGGCCTGGATCTCTGCTTCGTTCTGGAAGATACCGAGCGTCTTGTATCCAAAAAAGCTATTATAAGGATGTCCTACCTGGGTGCGGGTTACTGTGCTCATAGATTGGAAGCTGGCATCACCACCAATGAAGTTGGTATCTGCAGCTACATAAGTAACCGTGTTTTGTATGTAGGAGCCGTTGGCATTAACAGCGAAGTTCAATTTGCCAAAAGTCTTATGGAACCCTAATTCTAATTCAACACCGGTATTCTTCATATCGGCAACATTATCCCATGGGTTGCTGGAAACACCAACATAACCAGGGATCTGTACCTGCCGAAGGATACCAGTTGTCTTTTTGTTGAACCAGTCAAAACCAACTGTGAAGTTTCTCAGCACGGTGGCATCGAAACCCACATCACCAGACGCTGTTTCTTCCCAGTGCAGGTTTGGATTATCCAATGTTTCAGGTGCATAACCGGTTGTTACTACACCGGCATTTCCGATAGCATAGTTATATCCACCGACGATGCGGGCGAGGTATTGGAAGTCGCCGCTGTTATCGTTACCAACAACACCGTATCCACCGCGGATTTTTAAGTTATTAACTACGTCATTTGAAGGCCAGAAACTTTCGTTATTAACATTCCATCCGGCAGAGAACGAAGGGAACACACCGTATTTCTTATTTGGACCAAATTTGGTAGAACCATCACGACGGACAATGCCCATAAAGTTGTACTTGTCCTGGTAGTTGTAGTTCAAGCGACCAAATAATGAGGATATCTTGTGTTGAATATTTTCGCCTGCATAACCATCGCGGTTCGCTAAACCAACATCAAAACGAAAGGATGCATCCTGATAGCTGCTGATCGGTAGATTGTAAAAGGTCATTCCAACATTACCACCAATATTATCGACATAAGCACCCTGTCCTACCAGTACGGTGAAGTCATGATCACCAAACTTCCTGTTATAAGTAACTGTGTTTTCAACGTTCCAGTTAAATACTCGATTCTCTCCTTTGTTATAACTGTTTTTGTTAGTTGAGACGGTATTGCTTAGGAAATAGAGAGGTGTAAAACCGAGATTACCCCAATAGGCTTTTTTCACGCCTACAGAAGAACGAATCTTCAAACCTTTAATCGGAGCTATCTCAAGGAACGCGTTACCTACGAGGTCATCTGACCAGCCATATTGCCCCAACCTTGTTTGTGTGTAAGCGATCGGATTGGTCATTTCCTGCCCCACATAGGCGGAGATTCCATATGGATTTCCATAAGGATCTCTCAAAATGTTCGCGTTATTATATATAGCTGCATTTGGTTGAGAAGCGATGTCTGTCACCACCAATGGAGTAATTGGGTCAAGATTGATAGCAGAACTTAAAGGACCACCAAACTCGCTGTTCGTATTGCCCAGGCCGGAACTCTTTTGATACGTGTAACCAAGGGTTTGGCCGAAGGTTACATACTGGGAAAGTTTGTGAGTGGAGTTCAGTCGCAGGTTCATCTTCTGGTACTTCGAGATGTCTGAGGTCACAATGCCATCTTGCTGTTGCAGACCCGCAGAAAAATAAAAGGTCGATACGTTGTTACCGCCGCTCATGCTGATCTCGTTTAACCAGCGACGGGCATCATTATTAAATATCGCTTTTTGCCAATCGGTACCAGTACCGAATTTGGTAACATCAGGATAAACAATGCCTTTCCCGGCTGCCACAGAACTCTCGTTTCTTAAAACTGCATACTCAGTAGCATTTAAAAGCTCGAGGGTTTTGGCAGGAGCCGAAGTGCCATAATAGCCATTGTAGTTGACATTGATCTTTCCCTGTTTCCCTTTCTTTGTAGTTACCAGGATTACACCGGCAGCAGCCCGTGTACCATAAATCGCTGCAGAAGCGGCGTCTTTCAGCACCTCGATGGATTCGATATCGGATTGGTTGATGTAACCAATACCTCCCTGGTCGACTACAACACCGTCAACAACCCACAGGGGATTATTGTTGTTGAAAGTGGTGATACCGCGAATACGGATAGTGGAGCTTGAACCCGGCTGACCGGAGTTCTGCATGATGGTCACGCCCGAAACACGTCCCTGGAGGGCCTGTTCGATACGTCCATTAGGTACGTTTTCGAGGTCTTTGGCCCTCACACTGGAGATAGCTCCCGTGATGTTAGCCTTCCGTTGGGTACCGTAACCGATGACCACAACTTCATTTAGTGAGTTGGACCGTGCGTCCAATTGAACATTATAGACGGTCTTACCTGCCACAACAGGAATCTCCTGTTCCAGCATACCGCTATAAGTGATGAGAAGAACAGAACCAGAACCGGGAACGACAAGGGAGAAGGTGCCGTTCGCGTCTGTTACGGTTGCCGCCTGGCCGCCTTTTAAACTGACGGTGGCCCCGGGCAATACTTCACCATTTACTCTATTTGTTACTTTCCCAGTAACGGTTACATTCTGAGCAAACGACTGGAAAGAAAATAGGATGGCGATAAAGCTTAGTAGCAAAGCAGTCTTACATTTCATACGCAAGCCTTTAGTTTAGTTATAGAATTTCCTCTTTTTTTGGGAAGTATAAAGGTATCAGAACACCTATTCAAAAGAGAATTTACTACTACAACACTACTACAACAAGGGGATAAAAAACCTGATTTAGAGCAGGTTTTGCCTACATCTTTACTACATCAATCAAAAGAATTACTTTCACAAGGCTAAAGAATGAACATGAGAAGGATTGCTGCCCTGGTCATTTTCCTGGTGTCGATAAAGTGTTTTGCCCAAAATACCATCGGCCTGCCGGAGATCGTAAATTATTCCAAACAAGCTTATAATGCCGGAACCCAGAACTGGGATATCAGGCAGGGACAAAACGGGGTTCTGTACTTCGGAAATAACGAGGGGCTGTTAACCTTTGACGGCACGTTTTGGAACCTGTACCCTCTTCCTAACCGAACGATTGTCAGGGCCGTCGAATTAGCAAAGGACCAAAAGATCTACACGGGCGGGCAAAACGAGTTTGGTTTTTTCGCTCCCGACAAAAATGGCTTCCTCGTCTACCACTCCCTGATAAACCTCATTCCCAAAGAAGACCGTTCTTTTGATGATGTATGGAATATTTGCTTTTATGGCGATCAGATCTTCTTCCGGACCAACAAAAGGATCTTCCAGTTAAGCAATAATAAGATTACCGTTTACCCCACGCGCTCGGAGTGGCGATTCCTGGCAGTCTGCAACGGCATGCTAGTCGCTGAAGACCTTGAAAATGGCGCACTTCTTTACCAAAATGGCTCCTGGACCCCTTTTCTTAGGAATTCGGTATTGCCAACTTCGTCCCTAATTACCTCTGTCGTCCCTCTTGATCGGAACCGCTCCTTGATCGCCACTCTGAAGGAAGGTCTATTTATATATGACGGGAAAAATGTGGTCGCTCTGCGGTCGCCCGACCTGGAGGAGCTACGTAAAAGGATGATTTACAAAGCCATAGTGCTAGATAACCAGCGGATCGCATTGGCCACCAGCTTCGACGGCTGCCATATTATAGATGAAAACGGAAACCTGATTCAAAGTCTTACCCATATTGAAGGCCTGCAGAATAATAATATCCGCAGCATTTTCTCGGATAGAGACAAAAACCTATGGCTTGGCCTGGATAACGGGGTGGATTTCGTGGCCTATAATAACGCTATTAAGCATATATATCCTGAAACTCAGAATATTGGGTCGGGATATTCATCGATTGTGTTCAAGAACCAACTTTACCTGGGCACTTCCAACGGACTGTATAAAGTAACCCTTGACAAGGGCCCCGACCTGAGTTTCGTCAAGAGCAAACTGGAACTGATCGACAATACCGAAGGAGAGGTTCGCAACCTTTCCATCGTCAACGACCAACTCCTGATGGGGCATCACACGGGAGCTTTTGTGGTCAGGAATAACCAGGCGGTTTCGCTGGACGGCCATAGTGGTTTCTGGACATTCATGCCCATGTCGAATGTGCTACCATCCACACTAATGGTGGCCGGTACCTATCTTGGCTTGAGCTTCTTTGACTTCTCCAATGGCAGTTTCTACACCAACAGGATCAACGCTCAATTCGAGTCGGCAAGGTTTGTAGTTGTGGAGAACGAGCACACGGTTTGGGTCGCTCACCCCTATAAAGGGATTTACAGGATAGCGCTGAACCCTGACAAAAGCACTTCAATCAAGTTATATAACCAGGACAAGGGGCTGCTTTCAGCAAACAACAACTACATATTTAAAATAAAGAATCGTATCGTGGCGGCCACAGAGAAAGGGCTATACGAATACAACGAGCAGAAAGACCTTTTTGAACCCTCCGCCTTTTTTAAAAATGTGCTCGATGAAAAAAATATCAGGTACCTGCGGGAAGATCCCTCGGGGAACATCTGGTTCGTACGTCAGAAGGAACTAGGTGTCGTGGATTTCTCCACTGCGAAGCCAAAAACCATTTACTTCCCCGAGCTCAATAACAAATTGGTAAGTGGCTTTGAGAACGTATATCCTTTCGATGAACATAATATTATAATTGGTGGCGAAAAGGGTTTTTACCATGTCGACTTCGGTAAATACAAACAAAATAAGACGGTACTCGAAACTCAAATACGCCTGGTTAAATCCATAGGAAAAGTAGACAGTCTTTTATACGGTGGCTTTTTACCGCAGGCAGGCATTCATAT
>DATDNL010000018.1:0-12714 GCA_036518315.1 Flavisolibacter sp.
TTGGCAGGTGCTATATGGCTAAGAATCAACTGGATTCAGCTCTCATGTTTGAAGACGAAGCCGAGCAGCTCGCAAGCACAACGAATTTTAAAAAATACCTCGGGCAGGTATATTCCACCAAAGCCAGTATCTACCTACTAAAGAGAGACGAGGAAAAGGCACTGCAATTTTTCCGCAAAGCAATAGAGACATCGATACGGGAAGACAACCTTAATGCTTTAAGTGTACATTATTTCAACCTCACGAGGTTTTTCCTTGAAAAAAAGCAAAAGGATTCTGCACTCGATTATGCGATGAAAGATCTTGAAATCATCAGGCAACTAGGCCCCGTAACCGGCCTAACTGTGAATATTGGAACAGTGCTGGAAAATGTTTACCTGTGTTACAAGATGGGAGGGCCGCACGATAGTTTATTCAAATACCAGGGCTTGACCCTTGCGGCTAAAGACAGTTTGTACCGGGTAAGGATCAAAAGCCTGACTGATTTTCAAAACGTCACCTTGAACGAGCAATTACGGCTACAGAAATTAGAAAAGGAAAAACTTACTTATCAAAATAGGGTTAGGACTTATTTCTTTATCGCGGGAATCGGTATACTCTTATTGTTGTCGGCATTCTTTTACTATAACAATCTCCAAAAGCATAAAGCAAAAGCCAAGATCGAAACGGCGTATGGGGAACTGAAAGCAACACAGGCACAGCTAATCCAATCGGAGAAGATGGCCTCCCTTGGTGAACTCACAGCAGGCATTGCTCATGAAATTCAAAACCCGTTAAACTTCGTGAACAATTTTGCGGAGATCAATACAGAGCTAATTGAGGAATTGAAGGAGGAAGTATCAAAGGGGAAGCTCGATGCGGTGAATGCCATTGCAGATGATCTAAAAGATAATAATCAGAAGATTGCTTTTCACGGTAAGCGTGCCGATAGTATAGTAAAGGGAATGCTCCAGCACTCGAGGGCGAGTACAGGAAAGAAAGAACCAACAGATATCAACGCACTCACAGATGAATTTCTCCGTTTAAGTTATCACGGTCTGAGGGCGAAGGATAAGTCTTTTAATGCAGCCATGGAAACCAGCTTCGATTATAACATCGACAAAGTGCAGGTGGTTCCGCAGGATTTGGGAAGAGTGCTATTGAATCTTTTTAATAATGCTTTTTACTCCGTGAATGAAAAGAAGAAGCTATTAAACGGCCTTTACGAACCGAAGGTATCCGTGGGAACAGAAAAGGTTGGTGACAAGGTTACAATCACCGTGAAGGACAACGGCAATGGAATACCCCAGAAGGTTTTGGACAAAATATACCAGCCATTTTTTACCACGAAGCCCACGGGTGAAGGGACGGGCTTAGGCTTGAGTATGAGCTACGACATTATTACAAAAGGACATCGTGGCGAGTTGAAGGTTGAATCTAAAGAAGGAGAGTTTGCCAGTTTTAGAATCATTCTTCCTATAAAAAGTTAAAACAGGAACTGCTTATGAAAATATTAGTGGTCGACGACGAAAAAGATATGAAGACTCTTTTTGAACAAAGGTTTAGAAAGGAAATCCGCGATGGCAAAGTGGAATTTGTGTTTGCGACATCGGGCGAGGAAGCTTTGACTTATTTGCATGATCACCAGGCGGTCTTGATACTATCAGATATCAACATGCCCGGGATGACGGGTCTCCAGTTGTTGGAAAAGATCAAAGAGGAGCATAAGGCACCACCGCCGGTAGTGATGATGATTACCGCCTACGGTGACGACGAAAATTACCGTCGAGCCATGCAGTTGGGAGCGGATGATTTCCTGACAAAGCCGCTTGACTTCGGTTTATTAAAACAAAAATTAAAAATAGAAGGGTGATGGCCAAAATATTAGTAGCTGACGACGAATCCGATTTGGAGGTATTGATAAAACAACGGTTCCGGAGGCAAATAAGAGAAAATAAATACCAGTTTGAATTTGCCCTAAATGGGAAGCAAGCCCTGGATGTACTGGCGCGGAACAGTGACATTGACGTTGTGCTAAGCGATATCAATATGCCCGAAATGGACGGGCTTACGTTGCTCTCGAACCTGTCGGAACGGAACCCGTTGGTGAAGACGGTGATCGTGTCTGCTTACGGAGATATGGAAAACATCCGCAGTGCGATGAACAGGGGGGCATTTGATTTTGTTTGCAAGCCTGTCAACTTTGAGGACCTGGAACTGACCATCGAAAAAACATTGAAGCAGGTAACACAATTGAAGGAAACGCTACAGGCTGTTAAGGAGAATAATATTCTGAAAATGTACGTTGACCAGTCAGTTTTGAAATTCATGAGTGGGCATGAATTCGAAGCCTCATTGATGTCCAATGAAACGATTGAAGCAACGATAGCCTTCATTGACATATGCGGCTTCACTTCTATTACCGAAACCGCTCCTGCCGATAAGGTTGTCCACCTATTGAACGATTACTTTGATGTGATGGTGAAAGAAATCATTGCCCAGGGAGGAGTCATTGATAAATTCATAGGTGACGCCGTAATGGCCGTGTTTCGTGGCGACTATCACCTTGACCGCGCTATTGAAACCTCGCTGGCTGTGCGTTCACAGATTGAAAAATTGCCTGTTCAACAAAACGGTGTCGACTTTCGTCCCAGCGTCTCAATCGGGATTCAAACCGGCGAAATGATAAGCGGCAATATCGGTTCTGTCACTTTAAGACGGCTGGACTACACTGTTATAGGCGATGTGGTAAATACAGCCCAACGCCTTCAATCTATGGCTTGTGCCGGCCAGGTATTGATAGATGAGAAAGCCTACGAAAGAGTCAAAGAATTCTTTGTCTGCAAAAAAGTTGGATCGCTGACCGTTAAGAATAAACAACAAACACTTACTGCTTACGAGGTAGTAAATTAAATAGTGCCGCTATGCAAGAGCAACAATTTCTTTCCGCAGATAAGCCAGTTACCAGGGACCAGTATGTAGCGGTGTCAGAGGTGGTGATTGAAAGATTGAGAACCGGTTTGCCTGCCCATATTACTTACCATGATGCACAGCATACGCTGAATGTGATAGAAGCAACGAAACATTTGATAGCAACAGAAAAGGTTGGCGAGGACGACCGCTGGCTGCTTCTGACAGCTTCCTTGTTTCACGATACAGGGTTCCTGGAAACTTACAAGAACCACGAGGAGCGGTCATGCGACATCGCCAGGTCGATGCTTCCGGGATTTGGGTATTCGCCTTTGGCAATTGAGAAGATCTGCAAACTGATTATGGCGACGAAGTTGCCACAAAAGCCTTCTGATCTTCTTGAGAAAATTATTTGTGATGCGGATCTATATTATTTGGGGTCGGCCAACTTCTTCCGGGATTCAGAAAGTCTTTACAAAGAATTGCGCGCAGAGGAAATGGTTCTAAACCGCGAAGAGTGGAATATGAAGGAACTGGCTTTTTTAAATGCGCACGAGTACTTCACTACCACCGCCAACGCCGAAAAAGCTGTAAAGAAAAAAGAATACCTGAGGCAGGTTCGGAACCGTTGGAAAAACGAACAGAGAAAGCAAAGAATGAGTGAGAAGACCCGGTCGATTGTGAAGGATTTGATTTTCATGGTCGTGGGCGTTTTTGTAGCAGGGCTTGCGCTAAAAGGTTTCCTGGTTCCAAATCACTTCTTTGACGGAGGTGTTACGGGTGTATCTCTTTTAATCCACGAGTTTTATCATGTCAACCTTGCGATTGTCATCTTCATTGCAAACCTTCCACTAACGGCAGTGGCGTACTATACGATGCACAAAAAGTTCGCCATGAAAACGTTGACCTGTGTAACGCTCCTCGCCCTTTGCCTGCTCCTCGTTCCTTTCCCGGAAGTAAAAACAACAGACAAGATTTTGATAGCATTGTTTGGCGGCTTCTTTCTTGGTGTGGGGGTAGGCCTCTGTATGAGAGCCGGGTGTGCATTGGATGGAATAGAAGTGCTGGCCGTAAAAACGTTTAAGCGCACTCCGTTCACCGTCACAGAAATGATCCTTGGGTTAAATATCCTCATTTTCAGTATTGCAGCCTTTGAACTAGGTATCATGTCGGCACTTTACTCCATTCTTACCTATTTTACTGCCACTAAATCGATAGACTATATCGTTGAGGGAATAGAAGCCTATACTGGAGTTACCATCATCTCTGCGCAAAGTGATTTATTGAAACACCGGTTGGTGAATGAGTTGGGCAGAGGTATAACAGTCTACAAGGGAGAAAGAGGGTTCCTGCCGGGCAACTTTGAAACCAGTACCGACTGCGATATTATTTTCACGGTGGTGACCCGGCTGGAGTTGCGAAGACTGAAGAACCTTGTCCAGGAAACCGATGCCAATGCCTTCGTTTTTGCCAACATTATCCGGGAAGCTTCGGGGGGAATACTAAGACGGAGGCAGGCGCACCATTAAGTCGATTATTTATTACGGATTATTAATTATTTGGGAGAGTACTAAGCTTGGGTAGTCGTTCCTTGGGATGAAAGTTAGAGAAGTAAGTCGCGGAGACAGTGTTAGCGATCGACAAGTCTCAGAAGGACGGTAGTTTTCAATGTTCAAGCAAAGAGATTTATAATTTAGCCATTTGGATTCGATGAGTATGGTAATCGCATACTATAGAGATTCCAAGAGGATACTAAGAGGCTTCTAAGGGGATACTATAGGGGATAAAATAACGATACTAATAGGATAAAATAAGGATACAATGAGAGAAGTAATAGCCATCAAAAGACGAGTAATAGACAAGTAAAAGGATAGTAATAGAGAAGTATAACGATACTAATAGACACTAATAGAGAAACAACTTAGATGCGGGTGTCCGCGATGAAAGATTCTACTCAAATAAATCCAATAGATACTTTAAAGTCCTCATTAACGCCCCCCTCCAAAAATGTTTGCCTAACAGTGGCTAAATTTGTAAACAGAAAAGGTCATTAAAAGGTTTGGAATCCAGCGAAAAGAGCCAAGGCCTGGATAACACAGGTCCGATGGTAATTTCACCGACAGAACCTTTCTAATGGACTCTGATGAACGATTACGCTAATGTTAAACCTTTGAAACATGTCGATTGCTACAGCTACAAAAGAAACTTTAGAGACCCAAACCGATTTTCTCCCGCTGCAGGGTACAGACTACGTTGAATTTTATGTAGGAAACGCTAAACAGGCAGCGCATTATTACATGAGTGCTTTCGGCTTCCAGGCGATTGCTTATGCTGGACCGGAAACCGGTATGAAGGACAGGACGAGCTATGTGGTTCGACAGAACAAACTCACGTTTGTACTCACGACTGCTTTGCGACCCAACAACGATATTGCCGATCATGCATATAAGCACGGGGATGGCGTAAAAGTCCTTGCTCTTCGTGTGGATGACGCAACCGATGCCTGGGAACAAACTACGAAAAGAGGAGGTAAGAGTTACCTTGAACCGAAACGCTTGAAAGATGAGGACGGCGAGGTCGTGCTAAGTGGTATCCATACCTATGGTGATACGGTTCATCTCTTTGTGGAACGTAAAAACTATAATGGTCCGTTTATGCCGGGCTACAGGGCATGGAGTAATCCCCATTTTGCTCCGTCAGATACAGGCCTTTTGTATGTGGACCATTGCGTGGGTAATGTTGGATGGAATCAAATGAACCCGTGGGTGAAGTTTTACGAAGATGTAATGGGCTTTAAGAATATTCTTTCCTTTGATGACGAAGATATTTCAACCGAATACTCTGCGCTCATGAGTAAAGTGATGAGTAATGGAAATGGTTACGTTAAGTTCCCGATCAACGAGCCCGCGGAAGGAAAGAAGAAATCGCAGGTGGAAGAGTACCTTGAGTTTTATAATGGCGAAGGTGTTCAACACGTAGCACTTGCCACAAATGACATTGTAAAGACAGTAAAGGAGCTAATGTCGAGAGGCGTAGAATTTCTGAAAGTACCAAACTCCTACTACGAGGACTTACTCGACCGGGTAGGAAAGATCGATGAAGACCTGGAGCCCCTCAAAGAGCTCGGCATCCTCGTAGACAGGGATAATGAGGGCTATCTCCTCCAACTTTTTTCAAAACCCATACAGGACAGACCAACAATATTTTTTGAGATCATTCAAAGAAAAGGCGCGAAGAGCTTCGGTAAGGGCAACTTTAAAGCATTATTTGAAGCCATAGAGCGGGAACAGGAGGCACGTGGCAATCTTTGACCGAATTTTTCGTTTTCTTTGGAGAAGATTTCAGAATTTGCATTCAATAAATGTCGCAATGAAAAACCTCGCCGTAGTTCTATTTAGTCTGTTAGCAAGCTCTGCTTTTGCGCAGGGACCTACAGCCTCCTTTGTTGACTTCCAGAGAAGTATGCAGCGTCCCAGCGATGCTCTACGATCCAAAGAAGATACGCTGAAGAAACAATTTGCAGCCAAGGGGTTGCAATGGCCGGCGCGATACATTTATATACGTTCGTTCAAATATGACGGCCAGTTGGAAGTGTGGGCGAAGAACGAGCGTAAAGAACCTTACAAACTGTTTAAGACCTATAGAGTTTGTGCAATGGCGGGTACCCTGGGTCCTAAACGTATGGCGGGAGATTACCAGGTGCCCGAAGGTTTCTATTATATCAATGAGTTTAACCCCAACAGTAATTACCATCTTTCTCTGGGATTAAATTATCCCAATGAGTCGGACAAGATCCTAAGCGACTCCTTGCGGCCGGGTGGAGATATTTATATCCATGGCAGTTGTGTAACTGTCGGTTGTATTCCCCTCACCGATGAATTTATCGATGAAGTGTATATCCTTGCCGCTTATGCGAAAAATGCCGGAGAAGATTACATACCAGTTCACATTTACCCTGTTCGTTACAACGTTAAGAAGAGCATGGATTATTTGACGTATTTGTCAAAGTCAGACGGCCAGCTGAAACAGTTCGCGCAAAACCTGCAGGCTGTTTACGAGCATTTTGAAATGACCCATCAACTCCCTGTTATAATGACTGATGCAAGGGGTAATTATGTATTTGATGGGTTGGTAAAGAAAGTGGCAACAGCCGTAGCCGAGGAGAAGCCGAAGAAAGAAAAAACACCTGTACAACACCGTACAAGAAATATCGCGCAGCTTGCGGATGTGGTAACTCAATGGCCCCAATTTCCGGGTGGTGGTCAATCCTTCCTTCAATACCTCGACAAAATGGGAAAGGCAATGGGTTCGTCATTACCTGCCGGGGTAAAGAAGGCCAACGTCGTGGTGGAATTCATTGTTGACACCGATGGTGTACCAACCAACTTTAAAGTTATTCAAGGCGTCAATGACGATTTCAACGACGAACTTATTACTGTACTCGAGCAGATGCCTACCTGGCAACCGGCTATATTAAACGAGCAGCCGGTGGCGAAGAAGATGAAGCAGAGTTTCCAGATCCAGGTAGGAACCGATCTGGCTAATAATAGATAATTACTGGTACGAGAGACAAATACCTTAAAGTAAAAAAGCCTCATGACGAGGCTTTTTTACTTTGCCCGATACCATAGGGATGATTATTTCATAACGACCTGCACCGTTTGAGGTGTCTGCTGTCTTAATACCGTTTGTTTTTCACCAACCAACTCAGCCAAAATTTCCTCATTGTAATGTCGAATTGTAAGTAAGGTCAGGTCTTTGGAAACGCTAACATCAAAACTATTGGCCGCCTTGGATGCAAAATCATTAACCTTGTCTGAATAATCGTCAAGCACGCAAAGAATACTGATAGCAGCTGTCTGAATCAGGTTAGGTTTGAACTTGATAGAGCGGAAGATCTCGTCCACTTCTGCTGTCAGACCTTCCCCAACGAAAGAAAAGTCTCTTGATCTTAATTCCACCAATACCTGGCGGTGTTTATAGACAATGATGGGAGGCAGGTTATTGAAGTTCCTGCCTTGAATGCAGGTTCCTTCTTCATCGGGGTGAATGAAGGAGCGTACATACAGCGGAATATTCTTGTTCTGAAGTGGCTTAATTGTTTTCGGGTGAATGACCTGGGCGCCATAGTATGCCATTTCTATCACCTCCTGGTAATTGAGCTCTTTGATCCACTGCGCCCTGGAGTATTGTTTGGGGTCGGCATTCATCACTCCCTGCACATCTTTCCAGATCGTTTGGCTGTCTGCATTGAGTAGGTTGGCAAATACGGCAGCAGAGTAGTCGCTACCTTCTCTACCAAGTGTAGTGCTTTCATTTTCATCCGTAGCACCAATAAATCCCTGCGTCAGGACAATATTTCCCTCCTGGATAGCGGGTTGGATGCTTTCTTCAACTCTTTTTCTCGTGAACTGCCAGTCTATCCTGGCATCGCGAAAATTATCGTCTGTACGAATGATGTCCCTGACGTCAATCCATTCGTTAGTTACTCTCACTGTATTTAGGTAGTTACTTACTATGGCAGAGGACAGGAGTTCGCCCACGCAAACTACCTGGTCGTAATAATAGTCAAAGTGGCGAACAGGCTTATCGTGAAGCAACCATTCGACCTCTGTGAAAAAGTCGACAAGGGTATTCTGAGCAGATGATGAATTGGGTTGAAGTTCACCAGCAATGTCTAAATGGGTTTGCTTTATATTTTGAAAGAGTTCCAACGCTTTTTGCTGATCGCCACTGTAAAATGCCTCAACAACCGTCTCCAATGCATTTGTGGTCTTCCCCATTGCGGAAACCACGACCAGCAGTTCCTCACCGGCATATTTCCTTAAGATGTCACCAACATTCCTTATTCGCTCAGCCGTGCTTACCGATGCGCCTCCAAATTTGAACACTTTCATAGCCTGCAAAGATGTATAAATTGTTGAATGCGAAAGATAAGTTTAGTCATAAACCACGTCGCAACAGGTGTTAGTTGCGTTGGCATACTTTTGAAACTTCCGGTATTTCTCCATTCCAACAATTACATTTGTCTCAAACTAAACGATCGCAGATGAACCCTTTTAACCGTAATATTCTTACCCTTGACGAATTCACTATTCAACAGCTCCGACAATTTCCAAAGGCAACCGGTGAGTTAAGCAGCCTCCTTCGTGATATTGGGCTTGCCGCCAAGCGCGTCAACGTGGAAGTAAATAAGGCCGGCCTGGTTGATATACTTGGTGATGCCGGCACTATTAACGTGCAGGGAGAAGATGTAAAGAAACTGGACATATTTGCGAACAACCAGTTCATGGGCGTATTGCAGCATGGTATAAGCTGTGCGGGTATTGGTAGTGAAGAACTGGACGAATTTGTTTCATTCGACGACGATGTAAGTAAGAACTCCAAATACGTTTGCTTGTTTGATCCGCTGGATGGTAGTGGCAATATTGATGTAAACATTTCTATTGGTACCATATTCGGCATTTACCGTCGTGTCTCTGACAGGGGCACGTTGGCAAGAAAGGAAGATTTCCTGCAGAAAGGAAGAAACCAGGTAGCCGCCGGCTACATTGTTTACGGATCGTCAACCATGTTGGTTTATGCCACCCGCCGTGGAGTTAACGGCTTCACACTTGACCCTTCGATTGGTGAGTTTTGCCTCAGTCATCCTGATATTAAATGCCCTCCGGGCGGGAAGATTTATTCAGTCAACCATGGTAATTTCTTCCAGTACGACGAAGGTGTTAGAAAATACATCAACGAGTGCCAGAACAAGACGAAAGACTCAGGAGGACCGTATACCCAGCGTTATATCGGGAGCATGGTTGCGGATGTGCATAGAAACCTCATTAAAGGTGGCATCTTCATGTATCCCGGAACGACCGATAAACCGAAAGGCAAATTAAGGTTGTTATACGAGTGTAATCCTTTTGCCTTTATTGTTGAAGTGGCAGGTGGGAAGGCCACCGACGGTAAACAGGCTATCCTGGACATAGAGCCAAGCGAGTTGCACCAAAGAACTCCATTCTTCGTAGGCAGTAACGACATGATGGCCGACCTGGAGAAATGTATTAGCTCCGTTGGGAAACCCGCCACTGCTAAATAAAGTTTGCAGATTAGCCGGTTTATGGAAATTTGCACCAAACTTTAGTTGATGGACCTGGGTAAAGTGATCATTTCTGTTGAGCATCTCATTAAGAATTATGGCAGCTTCGAAGCGGTAAAGGGCATTAGTTTTCACGTATATGAAAATGAGATCTTCGGTTTGCTGGGCCCGAACGGAGCTGGCAAGTCCACGACGTTGGAGATCATTGAAACGCTCAGGGATAAAACAGAAGGACGGATCACTGTGGCCGGTTTCGATCTCGACAAGGATCCGCAGGAAATAAAAAAGATTATTGGTGTTCAGCTACAAACCAGTGGCTATTATCCCCACCTCAACCTTATTGAGCTGGTAGACCTCTTCGCCGGACTCTATAATCAGAAGGTGAATGCATTGGAACTGCTGGACATGGTGAACCTGAGGGATAAAGCCAAATCGAAAGTAAAGGAACTGAGTGGAGGTCAGAAGCAACGTTTTTCCATTGCCACCACTTTGATCAACAAGCCTAAGATCATTTTCCTCGACGAACCAACTACAGGTCTAGACCCTCATGCTCGAAGGAACTTATGGGACCTGGTTAGGCAGATCCGGTCCAATGGAACTACTGTAATTATCACCACCCATTACATGGACGAAGCGGAATACTTGTGCGACCGCGTTGCTATTGTCGATTCTGGAAAGATTGTTGCGCTTAACACGCCCGACAAGTTGATAGACGAATTGGTCGCTACAGGCTTTGAACGTCCTAAAGAGGTGAAGCAAGCGAACCTGGAAGATGTGTTCATTCATCTCACCGGCAAATCATTAAGAGAAGATTAAACTTAACTATATGTCATTACAAGATAGACTCTGGGGCCATCGCTCCGAGAAGATAAAAGCAGAAAAAGAAGCAGGCGCACAATTTCTTGCTTCCAACAAAAGCCAGCCCGGTGTTACCGAATTACCAAATGGAATTCAATACCAGGTTCTGAAAGAAGGGGAGGGAAGACAACCCAAACCCAATAGTAATATCAAGGCGCATTATCGCGGCAGTCTTTTAAATGGAAATGAGTTTGATAGCTCCTATAAAAGGAATCAGCCCTTTACTGCAAGGTTAACCCAACTCATTAAAGGCTGGCAGGAAGTAATTCCGATGATGAAGGAAGGCAGCACCTGGCGCTTGTGGATCCCATCTGACCTGGCGTACGGTGATAATGGTGCCGGCGGCGGCATTCCCGGTGGTGCCACTTTACAGTTTGATGTAGAATTGATCCAAGTACTCGATTAATCAGTCCTCTGCAAGTAGAAACAGATCCTCGCTATCCAATTGGCAGATATGCCCCCGCTGAGTACTCGGAAAAGCAGAGGGACAAGTGGCTGGCTGATATCAAGTTCCTTCCGAACGCACTCGAGAATGCCGTCCAAAACCTGGACGAGCACCAATTGCAAACACCGTATAGAGAAGGTGGGTGGACCGTACACCAGTTGGTCCATCATGTTGCCGACAGCCACATGAACGCCTACCTGCGTTTTAAACAGGCCATGGCTGAAGTCAACCCGACGATCAAACCTTATGATGAAAATATTTGGGCCAATTTCTCGGACGTAAAGAATCTTCCTATAAATGTTTCCGTCACTTTGCTCTATGCCCTCCATCAGCGGTGGTACGAATTCTTAAGTCACTTTACGGAAGAAGACTGGAAACGAACCTTGTTTCATCCCGAACATAAAAAGCAGTTCACGCTTTGGCATTTCTTAGGACTGTATGCCTGGCACAGTCGTCACCATGTGGCGCATATTACGGCATTGAGGGAGAGGATGAGATGGTAATTAAGTTTTAGGTTATTAGTAATTAATTTATGGAGTGGAAAGTTGTTGAATCAGAGAAATTGTTTTCTGCACCCTGGCTAAATGTAAGGAAGGATGTTTGTGAACTGCCGGATGGAAGACGTCATTCCGACTATTACATCCTGGAGTACCCTGACTGGGCCACAGCCTTTGCCTTGACGGAAGATAACAAAGTGGTTCTTGTGCGTCAATATCGTCACGGCCTTGGCGTTATCAGTACGGAACTCCCGGGTGGGGTCATTGATAACAATGAGCACGCGGCCGATGCCGTTGCCCGTGAGTTGATGGAGGAAACGGGTTATCAATTTGATTCCATAGAGGAAATCGGGAAGGTGTCACCTAATCCAGCCACCAGTACTAACTATATGCATATGTTCCTGGCAAAGGGTGGTAAAAAGGTTGCTGAACAAAACCTTGACGCCACGGAAGATGTGGAAGTACTGATTTATTCGATTGATGAATTGAAACAATTGATCAGGGAGAATAAAATGGTCCAGTCTCTTCACGTCACCACTGCCTTCTATGCATTAGAACGCCTAGGCTTGCTGAATTATTGATTCTTTATTTACTTCGGCTACAAGGAAGATACTTCCACAAACAATTAGTAGATCCCCTCTTGAAGCATTGCCGAGCGCGTCCCGTAAAGCAAGGTTTACATTCTCGTAACGATCCCCTGCGAGGTTATACTCTGACCCTTTTAATTGAAGGTCTTTTGCATCCAAAGCCCTTGGTATATGAGCATTCGTAAAATAATAGCTTGCTGAATTGGGCAAGAGTTCGAGCACTTGTGTTGCGTCCTTGTCTTTCACCATGCCGAGAATAATGTGGAGCCTATCATATTTTATATTCTTTAAATGGAGGAGCATTTGTTCAATTCCATTTTTATTATGCGCTACCTCCAAAACAACTGTAGG
>DATDNL010000019.1:0-2118 GCA_036518315.1 Flavisolibacter sp.
GGGTACGCCTGCCGGCAACTCCCTAAAGAACACCAGCCCTGTGTAAGTAAAATATCCTTTACCGTATTTAGCAATCACCAAGGCACCATCATCGGGTGCTTCACCCGGATCGTTCATTCGAAGTATGGTTTCGAAATTCGGGTCCAACCTGTCCGCATGATAAATGCTTCTTTCCTGGATCCAGCCCTTAAAGTCATCCTGCGTGATCTTGTTGGGATAGTTGAGCACTGGGTGCCCTGGCTTTAAGAAAGTTACCGGTGCATTTTCATCTGTTATCCTTTTACCGGTCACTACAAAATTGTACGGCCCCATCTTTCCCCTGATATTGTTTGCCTGGCTGTATTGCACGATATAGTTACCGCCATTCTTTACGTACTCCATTAGCTTGTCGTAGTATTTGTTCATCCAATCATTGGTATTGAAAGCCCGGACACCCGTGATGATGGCATCGTATTGCTGCAGATTGTTCCGTGCGAGTTCTTTATCACTTAACAGAACCACATCATATCCCATTTCTTCCAGCGCCTCTGGAACCTTATCACCCGCGCCAACAATATAACCGATCCTTTTGTTGTAATTCTTTAAATCAATTGGAACCAACTTCACCCAGTCAGTATAGAAGTAATTAATGAATGGAATGTGGTCGTACCTGATAGTGGCAAGAGCCATATAATTCAGGGCTGAAGAGTCAAACCTAACGTACGGCATGCCTTTTTCAATCTTAGTGATCTTTTTAGGATCTATGGTGAATTGGTATTGCCTTGTAGTTCCTTTTGCAAACAAACCTGCCGAGTCCTTATGAGACAACTTATCATTGCCTATTTCCACGTTTACAGACTCAGTTTTATAATCGATATTGGTGTTGGCTACTACCTGTACAAAAAATGGCTTCTTTTCATTTTCTGATTTCTTCAGAAGAATCAACTCAGGACTCGTATAGACTGTAGCTCTTGGAACAATTGTTACCGGCTGGTTTTGTTCGCCCTTCACCTGGTCCACATACTTGTACTTGACTATCCTTTCCATGTACAATTCCTCACCACCAATAAAGACGTCAAAATAGGCCTTGAACGAAGGTTCTATATCCGCGCGGCCAATGAGTTGCTGGTTGGTTACATTATAGTATCCCTCTTCCATCGGCTTGTCCAACCAATACGGCTGACTGACGGGCATGGAAGGTGCTGGCTTTACCGTTTTTGTGAAGTTTAAGTTTCTGTCAGGCGTCAACGACATTTGCAGAGTAGAGTCGAACGTTTCAATATGAATACGCTGCAGCTTCGCGCCGACACCCGTCCTGTCATTGATTGAAAAGTTGACCCTTAAAGAATCGCCTTGTGCTATGTAGTTCTCATTCGTAAAACATTCCACCCATATGCCGCTTGCCTGCTCTATCAAAACATTCACTTCTTTCAACTTCTGCTCTCTCCAATACCGGTCCGACAAACCCGCAACCAATCTCCTAATCGTGAACAGGGCTGGTAATGATTTTTGAGGCGCATTGAAGTCAAAGGTGGCCAAGGTGCTGTCAACAAGCTTCTGTACTCTTTCGCCGTCCTTTACTCTCTTCCAGCTAATATCAACCTGGTCAAACAAATTATCATTCGGAGCACTGCCGCCCGTCGTCTTGAAATATTCCAATGCCTCTCCACGGCTGCCGGCAGACCCAAAGCCCTGGCTCTTATGTTGACTCCTGCTTTGAGCGGCAATCTCACCATAACTTTTACCAAGAACCGGATTATAGCCACCCACGTCGAAATGAAGTTGGTCGTTGCTGGTGGTGTTAGTCCCTCCAAAGTTGAAGGTGTTCCATAATATCCTTTTTGCCTGCCATGGTTGAACAAACTTCAGTTGCCCAGGAAAGCGGCTGGGATCAGCAGCAGCGGTAAACGCCTCATTAGCTAATATTGCAGAAGCGGTGTGTTGTCCATGTCCTCCCTCACCTGTTGTCGGAAACCGGGTTATAATAACGTCCGGTTGAAAATTGCGAATCACCCACACCACATCCGAAAGTATTTTCTCCCTATCCCAATGCTGAAAAGTTTCAGCCGGTCCTTTTGAAAAGCCAAAATCAAAAGCCCTCGAGAAGAATTGCTCCGCCCCATCAATTCTCCTTGCAGA
>DATDNL010000020.1:0-5165 GCA_036518315.1 Flavisolibacter sp.
AAAGCCACGATATTGCAAACCTGTTTGTAACTGACGGCTCCTGTATGGTTTCATCACCTTGCCAGAATCCATCATTGACTTAAATGGCACTCACTGCAAGAGCCTGTGATTATGCAGTAAAACAACTCAAGAAAGCAATGATTTGAAAGCACATCCATCTCTTTCTCCAGTCGGCCACGAAACCGCTCGCGTTAAGTAAGTGAAATGATTTTGATTATATACTGAAAACCCCTTTACTTGTTTGCTTTTCCGCTACAATCATAGGTGAATTTTACATCAGTGTAGTCGTTGCCAAGAAAGCTAAAGGACGATTCGCCGGAGGAGGTGAAACTTAGAGGTAAACCGGTCGTATTGAAGTTAGCCGTATTGAGGCTATTGTTTACACTATAATTCTTGTTCAAAAACATCCATACGACATCTGTACGATACACACTGACATTGTTGTCGTAACTCGTACCAACCTTGTTGCCATTCGCGTCATAGTCGTACGTAACAACCTTGTTTAAACTGGGTGTTGAGTCTTTTATTATTCTGCCGGCACCATCATAAATGAAATAGGTGAGGCTACTGCTATAAGCGTTTTGTGGAGTGCCAGTCGAAATCTTGGGGAAGATATAGGTGGAGTCCATAACAATGTTTCCCTTATTGTCATAGAAGTACTTGTGCCAAAATTCTGCATATCCATTGCTATAAGGCGCAATGAAATCACTAAGTTGATTCTTGCTGTTATACTTGAATTCATAATTGGGGCGACCGGTAGAAGCGCCGTTTTGACGCGTAATCGAAATCGGATCTCCACTGGAGTTGTAGGTAAACTGCAGAACATCGGTCATTCCATTCGTTGTGTAACTTATCTGAGTGATCTGGCATTGCGTTACCTCGCTATTCGACTTATGATCTAAATAAGAGGCCTTTTGGAAATTGGCTTTAGAAGAATCTTCACTTAAAAGCTGGTCATTTTTTTGGCAGCCAGTTACTAACGCACCTGCAAAAAACAGCAGGACATAATTCTTATTCATAGGCTTGTATATAAAATATAGTTTGCAAGACTGGTGCCAGTAAGTTCTTCCATTCATTTTTTTGTTTCACTAACGAATAGGAATACCTCGTTAAACAGGCTTAAAAGGCAGATAACAGTCGTTTGGCGTGAATTTCGACAACTTGTTGGGGTGAAATTCCAAAAAAGTGTTTCCAAAATTACACAGTGCCGTATGGACTTTGTTGGATTTGATGTAAGTCCCATTATTCTCTAAGTCGTTACCATCAAAAAAAACTGGGGAGGGCATAGGGGTGAGCGACTGTTTGATTGTTGTATTAAAAACTACTTTTGACGCAAGCTGTTGCTTATAGAGCACAATTCATTAGAATGGACGACGCTTATTTGGTTGAATCGCTGCTGAAACAGGACGAGGCTGCGTTTGAAAAGGTATTCAAAGCCTTTTTCAAGAAACTACATGCCTATGCGTTCACCATCACCAGGGAGGAAACGGCTGCCGAAGAAGTGGTCCAACAGGTTTTCGTGCGGCTTTGGGAGCGTTCGAAAGGGCTTTCGATCCCTGGTTCCTTAGACGCTTATTTGTATCGCGCCGTTTATAACGAAAGTTTGAATTACCTAAAGCATCAAAAAGTGAAAGCCGGGTACCAACAATATTATGTGCGCACCATGAAGAATGAAAGTGACACCGGCCCCGCGACTCTTTCAATCAAAGAGCTAGAAGAGAGGATTCGAATGGCCGTGAATGAATTGCCCGAACAGTGTCGAACCGTTTTCCAACTAAGTCGTTTCGAAGAACTTCGCTACAGGGAAATTGCCAATTGCCTCGGTATTTCGGTGAAAACGGTAGAAAACCAAATGGGGAAGGCTTTGAAGATCCTTAGATCCAAGCTCGTGGAGTTTCTTCCGTTCACCGTTATCTGTTTACTTAACTTCTTAAATGCGTTCCATTGAGCCTCAGTTTCGACCATATTACTGACGATTTGCTCGTGAAGCACCTTTTAGGTGAGGCTAATCAAGAAGAGAAGCAATTCGTAGAAGCGTGGATGTCTGCAGATGATGGTAATAATAACTATTACCAGGGACTGAAAGCTGTCTGGGAGGAGAGCAAGAAGTTGGCGGTAGGCAGCCATGTTGATGAAGAAGCGGCCTGGACAAGATTTAAATCGAAGATTAGCCAACCGAAGCGAGCTGGTGTGCAAAAACGTCTCAATCTCACATGGATCAGGGCAGCAGCAGTTTTACTGGCCGTCGTAGGAATTGCTTATTTGGCTTACTCATTTCTTTACAGAAAACCAGTGCAAACCCTGGTGGTCGCCTCCCGTACGCGTGCGCTGACCGATACGCTGCCTGATGGATCTATCGTGACGTTAAATAGGAATTCGGAGCTCGATTATCCTTCCCGTTTCAAGGGAAGTGAACGGCCGGTCGTTTTGAAAGGCGAAGCGTTTTTCAACGTGACACCGAATAAGAAGAAGCCTTTCATCATCCACGTGAATGATGTCACTATCCGGGTAGTTGGAACGTCTTTCAACGTCCGCAGCCTGAACGGAATAACTGAAGTGATCGTGGAGACGGGCGTCGTGCAGGTGATCCATCATAATAAAACAATCGAATTGCGCAAGGATGAAAAGATAAGAGTGCTACAACAAGATTCAACGCTCATAAAGGAAAATGTCCAGGACAGGCTTTACAATTATTACCGTTCGCGGGAGTTCGTCTGCGACAATACACCACTATGGAAGTTTGTTGAAATACTCAACGAGGCATACGGTGCCAACATTGTAATTGAAAACCCGAAACTCCGCGGACTATTACTCACCGCGCCGTTTGAGAATGAATCGCTCGACAGGATACTCGAGGTGGTTCATGAAACCTTCAATATTACTGTAATTAAAGAAACAGACAGAATCATTTTAAGATGAACAGAAGATGGTACAACCGGGTAACGAAAACAACGGGCGTTGTTTTCCTTGTATTGTTTTGCCAGGCATTGAACGGGCAGAATATTCTTAACAAGAACCTCTCCATTAGTGTTTCACACCAGCGACTTGGCGATGTGTTAGAGATCATGAGCAACAAGGGGAACTTCTATTTCTCGTACAATAGTTCGATCATCAAGAGCGATAGCATTGTCAGTTTATCTGCGAATAACAGAACGGTCAAAGAGATCCTCGACGGCCTGTTGGGAGCTGGCTATGAATATAAGGAGAGCGGCAATTATCTAATCATACGGAGGCCGCCAATCAAGGTTACACTCGTAACCAATAAAGCCGTTACGGAAGATAAGTTTTACATCGTAACCGGCTATGTTCTCGACAATGAGACCGGCTACATGCTGCCCAACGCGAGTGTTTATGAGAAGAACATGCTCGCTTCTGCCCTTACGAATCAGCGTGGCTATTTCCAGGTTCGGTTGAAGAGCAAGACCCCTACAGCAGCTTTAACCGTGAGCAAGGAGTTTTATGAAGACACCACGGTTGTGATAGAACCGCGATACAACCAGCAAATCAGCATCGCGATTATGCCTGTTTCAGCGGATGAACGGGTGACAGTGATTCGCCCCGAAGATTATTTTACACCGGATTCTTTGAAGGTTACTTTCGAAAATAAGGCGGAAGCAGTAAACTCTGTTTATACGGATTCGTCGGCAGTGGAAAGAACCGGAATGGGTAGGTTTCTACTTTCATCCAGGCAGCGGGCACAAGCGCTTAACCTGGAAAAGTTTTTTACCGACAGACCAGTGCAGGTTTCGATTACACCGGGTCTGAGTACACATGGACGTATGAGCCCACAAGTGGTAAACAACTTTTCCTTGAACGTCTTTGGTGGTTATTCAGGAGGTGTAAACGGCGCGGAACTGGGAGGTTTATTCAATATCGATAAGAAGGACGTGAAAGCCTTCCAGGCAGCTGGTTTGTTCAATATCGTAGGCGGTGAAGTAAATGGTGTGGAACTTGGAGGCATCAATAATACGGTGCTGGACAGTGTTAGGGGTTTCCAGGCGGCAGGTATCAACAACCACGTAGCCGGCAGTTTCACAGGCTTTCAGGTGGCGGGCGTATACAACCACGTTGCTGAAGGTTTTGATGGAGTGCAGGTTGCAGGTGTTGGCAATTATGCGCGCACGAAGATCACAGGCACACAGGTAGCCGGCGTTGTGAATTTTGCCAACAGGGGCATAAAAGGAGCGCAAATTGCCGGTGTAGTCAACTATGCCAAAAAGCTAAATGGTTTGCAGATTGGACTGATCAATGTTGCAGACAGTTCTGACGGATATAGCATTGGACTCTTAAATATAGTTGTGAACGGGTACCATAAACTCTCGTTTTCGACAGACGAATTTGTCAACACGAATGCCGCACTTAAGACAGGGACGAATAGATTTTATAGCATACTGCAGGCCGGGCTGAACTGGGGTAACTCAGATAAGAAAGTCTACACTTTCGGTTACGGGCTGGGTACAGACTTGGCTTTAGGCCGCCACTTTTCCATAAATCCTGAAATTGCCTGCCAGTACCTGTACCTGGGAGCATGGGATTATACTAACCTGTTAAATAGGTTCAGACTAAACCTGGATATTAAACTTGGAAGGTTTGTCACCTTATTCGGCGGCCCCGTATTCAATGTCTACTATTCTAATCAAACAATAGCTTATGCGGGTTTCAAAGCCCCTGTTCCACCTTCCAATTACCACAGCTTTGATTTCAACAGTAAGGTTACGGGATGGATCGGTTGGAATGCCGGAATAAATTTCTTCTAAAATCTACTTGTGACATAGGGGTAACATATTTCCCGGTTGTAATTACAGAAAGCCATTTACCCGGTTATGTAATAAAAATGGTTGGGGACAACGTCACCTATAGATGCCGTGACAATTTGTTTAAACTTAAAATGAAATGAACTATGAAGAGGCTAAGTATTTTATTCCTTGTGGTATCGACAATTTGTTTTACCTCCTGTAGAAAAGTAATAGGAGAGGGCGTTCTTGTAAGCGAGACAAGATCGACCGGAAATTTTGATGGCGTCGAGAGCCAGGTATCGGCTAATATCACCTATGTACAGGGTGCTTCCTATAAAGTTGACTTGAGTGCTCAGCAAAATATACTGGACGTCATGGAGACACCTGTGCTGAACAATAAATTGGTAGTCCGTTTTAAAAATAACGTTA
>DATDNL010000021.1:0-2697 GCA_036518315.1 Flavisolibacter sp.
AGGGCCAATTGCTACGTTAACTGTTTCCTAAAGTGCCCTTTCTTAACTGTTTTGGCTGAAGATCAACCGTTATTTTGCAAAAAAATAAGCGGATGAAAAATGCACTGTACGTCGTCAATGGAATTTTGCTGCTTGCCGTCGCTGTGCTTTTCTATTTGTTCTTCACAGAAAAGAAGAACAACTCCACGATCATCCATTCGAAAACCTGGGCCGATACCTCTAAATCACCAACACGAATTGCTTATTTTGAGTGGGACTCCATAGAGAACCAGAAGTTCTACAAAGACATGCAGGATGAGTTGAATAAGAAGAAGGAAGAAGTGGACAGCCGTAAGGTGAAACTTGGACAGGTATACCAACAAAGACTTGATTCGTATAACAAGAAGGAGATGTCACAGGTAGAATCTGAAAGAGCTACCCAGGATATGCGCGACCTGGAGCAAAACTTAAGAGGCCAGGCTGATAAAATGGACCAGGAATTAAATGACTATATTCTTAGAAAGAAGGTTGAGTTTAATGATAAGATTCGGAACTTCTTAAAAGACTATAACCAGGACAAACGGTTTTCTTACATCATCGCCAATGAACCCGGTTTTATTTTTTACAGGGATTCTGCCTACAACATCACGAGCGATGTCGTCGCTGGCCTGAACGAAATGTTCTCAAAAAAGAAGTAATTAGTTGCTTTTAATAGTATTTCCCCTCGGCCAGCCGAGGGGATTTTTTTGTGCCTATGGCCAACACATTTTATATCGGTGAAATGTTTATCTTGAAAAAAATAATTGGATGCAAGACCACCTACTTACTGCAGAAGAGGCCATACAAGAAGACAAGTCATTTAAAAGGTCTTTGGGTTTGTTGGATGCCACCATGATTGTCGCAGGCTCCATGATTGGGTCGGGAATCTTCATTGTGAGTGCAGACATAACACGGAACGTCGGCAGTGCTGGCTGGTTGATTGTTGTGTGGCTGATCACAGGCTTCATGACATTAGTTGCTGCTGTCAGTTATGGTGAGTTGAGTGGCATGTTTCCAAAGGCTGGTGGACAGTACGTTTACTTGAAGGAAGCCTATAATCCCTTCGTCTCCTTTCTCTACGGCTGGAGCCTATTCGCCGTGATTCAAACAGGGACGATAGCAGCGGTTGGTGTTGCCTTCAGCAAGTTCACGGCTTATCTCATTCCGGCACTTAGTGAGGATAACATTCTTGTGAATACAGGCTTACTGAAAATATCAGCTGCACAAATCGTTTCAATTGTCCTTATTATTTTCTTAACCTGGAATAACACCCGCGGAATCAAGGAAGGAAAGCTTATTCAAACTCTGTTTACTTCGGCTAAGCTTTTAAGCCTTTTTGGTTTAATTATTTGCGGCTTATTTGCTCTAAAACACGATGTCTGGAGTGCGAACTGGAGCCATGCCTGGTCGATAGGTAAAGGAGAAGTGGGTGGTTCGACAGCAGCTAATTCGTGGACGGTACTCCCTTATGCAGGGATGGGTGCAGTCCTGGGTGCGATTGCTGCATCAATGGTGGGTAGTGTATTTAGTAGCGACGCCTGGAATAACGTCACTTTTATTGCGGGCGAGATTAAAAATCCACAACGCAACATTGGTTTCAGCTTGTTTTTAGGAACATTGATCGTAACTATTGTATACGTAATGGCTAATGTCATGTATACAGCGGTCTTGCCCTTACATGACATCGCTTCTGCCCCTAAGGACAGGGTTGCTGTAGAAGCTACCAGGGCTATTTTCGGGTCAGCAGGAACATACATCATCGCGGTAATGATCATGATCTCGACATTTGGGTGCAACAATGGACTAATACTCGCAGGAGCGCGCGTCTATTATACGATGGCCCAGGATGGGCTGTTTTTCAAACAGGCGGGCAGGCTAAACCAGAACGCAGTCCCTCAATGGGCCTTATGGGCACAAATGATCGTAGCATCTATTCTGTGCTTGAGTGGTAAGTATGGGGATTTGCTCGATATGATTTCATTCGTTGTAGTCATTTTCTATGTACTTACCATTCTAGGTATTTTTATTCTTCGGAAGAAGAACCCGTACGTAGAAAGGCCTTACAAAGCCTTTGGCTATCCTGTTTTACCTGCTATTTATATTTTGATGGGAATCTCTTTTTGCTTGTTACTAATTAAGTACAAGCCCCAGTATACCTGGCCGGGGCTAATCATTGTCCTCATCGGAATTCCAATTTATTTCGTTGCTTTGGCACGCAAAAAAGCGTAAGTGTAGCCAATGGAAAAGTTCCAGGACCTGTTTAATAGATTCTCCTCGCTTAAGGTTGGAGTTATTGGTGATGTGATGCTCGACACGTACATGTGGGGAGAAGTAGATCGTATTTCACCGGAAGCACCTGTTCCGATTGTTTCGCTAAAGAATAAAGAGCAGCGAATTGGCGGTGCAGGAAATGTGGCCCTCAATACTCAATCCCTTGGTGCGAAGTCTTACATTATTTCCGTAATGGGCGACGACGAAGATGCATCAAAGCTTACCTCCTTACTGTCTGCGCAGAATATCAATTGCAGTTATTGTATAAAGAGCAAGGATAGAATTACAACCAATAAAACAAGGGTCATCAGTCGAAATCAGCACATGATGAGACTCGATGCCGAGATCACTGACGATCTGTGCAAGCGGGATGAAGAAAGGCTCATTGAATTATTTGAACGATTTGTA
>DATDNL010000022.1:0-3989 GCA_036518315.1 Flavisolibacter sp.
CGATACCTACAACCTTGAGCTTCTCAATAAGAAGCTGGGAAAGCAAATGAGTGCTGAGGGTGGCGACATTGGCGAGTTATATCAAAATGATGGTTACCTCTTCTTCCGTGCCGATGCGGTGGAAACATCTGTTTACAACGACACCATCGATTACGAGATCAGGATTGTAGAAGGCCCGCAGGCAAGAATTGGTACGGTGGGCATCTTCGGAAATGAGAAAACCAAGGATTACGTCATCCGTCGTGAGTTGAGAACTTACCCCGGTGAGCTTTTCAGACGTTCCGATCTGATTCGCTCCCAGAGAGAGTTGGCCGCACTTCAATATTTTAACCAGGAAAAGATCAACCCCGACATTGTTCCTCACCAGGAGGATGGTACCGTGGATATCAATTGGAACCTTGAAGAGAAATCATCTGACCAGTTAGAATTGTCTGCCGGCTGGGGGGGCGGTGTTGGTTTGACAGGAACACTCGGTGTTACGTTCAACAACTTCTCGATTAAGAATATCTGGCACAAGGAAGCATGGGATCCGCTACCCCAGGGCGACGGACAGAAACTCAGTCTTCGCTATCAGTCTAACGGACGGGCCTATAACTCGTATAATTTCTCCTTCACAGAGCCTTGGTTGGGTGGTAAGAAACGTAATTCACTTACGCTTGCTTTTTACCACAGTAAATTCTCGAATGCTTACGATTACACCACTGGTCGCTTTGATAAAGCCAGGTCGGATACCAATTACCTGAAGACTTCGGGCGTCTCCGTTTCAATGGGTAAATCATTGAAATGGCCAGACGATTATTTCAGCTTGATTTATTCAGTTAACTACACTCGTTATGATCTTCGGAACTATCCAGGTTTATTCCGCCTGTCCGACGGATCAGATATTGCTAATGGCCGATCGGAAAACGTGAGCTTCAAAATCGGCTTGCAACGTTCTTCTGTGTACGATCCTACCTTCCCAAGGAGTGGATCTAACTTCTCTGCAAGTGTGGCATTGACGCCCCCGTATTCCCTGATTAATCCAAGCCTTGTCACTTCGGCAAACCCCTACGAACACCCTGAGTATCATAAATGGCGTTTCAATGCTGAATGGTACATACCTATCGGGAAGGGAACAGGGGAAAACCACGATCACCAGTTTGTGATGAAGATCGCTGCCAAGTACGGATTTATGGGCCGTTACAACAACAAATTGGATTTCTCGCCATTTGAGAGGTTCCAGCTTGGCGGTGATGGTTTGACGAACAGCTATGGTCTGTTGGGTTACGACATCATCTCTCTCCGCGGTTACCCCGTATTTGACAACTCGAATCCCAGTGTGAACAATCCCGATCAGACCAGCGCAAATCGCCTGTTCACCATCTTCAATAAATATCAGCTTGAAATGCGTTACCCACTGGTTACCAATCCAAGCAGTACCATTTATGGCCTCGCCTTCTTCGATGCTGCCAATGGATGGTATTCGTTTAAAGAGTACAATCCGTACCAGCTACGCAGGTCCGTCGGTGTTGGTATGCGTTTCTTCCTGCCAATGTTTGGTTTACTTGGTTTTGATTATGGTGTGGGTCTCGACCGACTGCAACCGGGCGCCAACCGCTTCAAAAATGCAACTAAGTTTACCTTCATGCTAGGTTATGAACCTGAATAACACAGACAAAATCAAACTATATGAAAAAGTTCTTCCTACTGGCTGCTTCCTGTCTTTTCCTGGCTGCTTTCGCTAATGCACAGAAGTATGCTATTATTGATACTAAGTACATTCTCGATAAACTGCCCGACTATAAAACGGCGCAAGCCCAGTTAGATAATATTGCTAAGGGTTGGCAAAAAGAGATCGACGACATGCAGGCCGATCTCGACAAGATGTATAAGAACTACGATGCTGAGCAGGTGATGTTGAGCGACGATCTGAAGAAGAAAAGAGAAGATCAACTCTTCACAAAAGAAAAGGCCGTACGCGATTTACAGCGTCAGCGTTTTGGCTTTGAAGGCGATCTTTTCAAGAAAAGACAGGAACTGATTCAGCCCATTCAAAACAAGGTTTATAATGCCGTGCAAAAATTGGCCGTGCAACGCGGATACGACTTTATTTTGGATAAAAGTGAGGGAATTACGGTTATCTTTGCCGACCCTAAATTGGAAAAGAGCGACGATATTTTACGTGAATTAGGGATAAAGTAAATAAGTCAAATATTTGCAAAATCACCAGTTCTTATACAACCAAACTAACCACAATACTATCATATCTAAACATCAAAACAATCTCATGAACAAGTTCAAAGTATTTTTAATTGCGGCGGCACTTATCTTTTCTTCAAGCGCTGTAATGGCTCAGAAAACTGGTTATATTGACGTGAACACCGTGATCCAAATCATGCCCGATGCAGCAAGGATCGATTCTATGATGGAAAAGTTTCAGCAAGACTCCCTGGGCAAACAATTCGAAAGCCTCGTCAGAGACTATAAATACAGGGATAGCATTTTAAGTTCAAAAGATACTTTGACAATGCCTGCTTCTGTTAAGTTGCAGCATCAGCAAACCTTACAGAATGTTGCTTACCAGATTCAAAACTGGCAAAGCATTTCCCAACAATACTACCAGGCAAAGCAGAACCAATATCTCGAGCCGGTATATCGCAAAGTAATGGCAGCCGTTCAGGCCGTAGCCAAAGAAAAAGGATACAGCTATGTGTACGATAAAGGGGTATTGATCATTGGCCCTACAGCGGATGACCTTCTTCCTGCCGTTGCTCAAAGACTGAACATCAAGGTCCCAGCGCAAGTGCCAATTGGCATCAACACAGCAGCCAAAGAACCAGGCAGACAATAACAAAGACAATAGCAACATGTCTCGAATAAATTGAAAGTCCCGCCCGCGGGACTTTTCTTTTTACCGCCCACAAACGACAAACCGTAAACGACCCGAATCTCAAATCTCAAATAGTCAACTCCAAACTATCTTTACCCTATGGCACCCATCGGAGTATTCGATTCAGGCTATGGCGGACTAACCGTTCTTCGCGAATTCGTTGACCGTCTACCTCAATATGATTATTTATACCTGGGTGACAATGCGAGGTCACCTTATGGCACCCGCAGTTTTGAAACCGTGTACCGGTACACTCTGCAATGTGTGATATGGCTACTCCAGCAGAACTGCCCCCTTATCATTCTTGCTTGTAATACAGCCTCTGCCAAAGCCTTGCGAAGCATTCAACAAAATGACCTGGAGAAATTAGATTCGCATGCAAGAGTCCTCGGTGTCATCCGTCCTACAACCGAGATCATTGGTAAGCATACAAAAACGAACAGCATTGGAATCCTGGCGACCAATGGTACGGTTCAATCGGAATCGTACATCATAGAAATTGAAAAGTTTTTTCCCGGTGCTAAGATCGAGCAGGAGGCATGCCCAATGTGGGTGCCGTTGGTAGAGAACAACGAGCACCAGGGTCAGGGCGCCGACTACTTCGTCGAAAAGCATATCCACAATATCCTTGGTCGCGACAAAGACATCGATACACTGCTCCTTGCATGTACCCACTACCCACTGCTCAAGGAAAAAATTCAGAAACATCTACCTCCCAACGTCAAACTTGTATCCCAAGGAGAGATCGTAGCCGAGAGTCTTAGGGATTACCTGCAACGACACCCCGAAATGGAATCAAAGATTTCGAAGGAATCCAAAAGAGTGTTTTACACCACCGATTCACCAACGGAGTTCAATAGCAAGGCAACCATTTTCTTTGGAGAAAGCGTTGTGTCCAGGCACCTTGATCTTTAAGAATTCAGTTGGTATTAATTCTTACTACGCCCCCGCAGCAGGCCTCTTCTCGCAGTCTGCCCTCCTCACTTTAAATTTCCCGAAACTTCATAACAGGCGCATAAATGTTTTTCGAATTAAGACTATATTTCATGTGATGCTCTGCTGCGCTCCAAACCAATTCACCCCTCCAGCCAATACACCCCCAAAAAGGGAATAAGTAAGT
>DATDNL010000023.1:0-2718 GCA_036518315.1 Flavisolibacter sp.
TAAGAGCCACAGAAATAATCTTCAGTCCCGGTTCCATTGATGGTGGGATACTTTTTGTCATCGTCGATATAAAACTTGATCTCTCCTTCGCCCCACCATCCGTTGTTGTTCACTCCCCATGCCAAATACGTTCCCACATACTGCCCCTGCCCGCGAACGTTATCAACCAGCGTATGTAACGATCCTTTGGTTGGATGGCTTCTCCTGAACTGGGCATGAAAATAACCGGCATCCGCAGGAATATCAGTTAGAGTATAATCCACCTGGTAATAGACATTCATCTTATTCGGTGCCAGGTTTTCCATGGTGATCCTGCATCTTTTTCGGAAAGGCATCACCCAATAACAATTGAAAGCACTGCCGGGGTTGACAGTCACGGCCAGTGAATTCAAATGTGCATATTCACCCCATCCCATGCCAAAGAAATCACCTACCGGTACTTCCACGGAAGGCTCTTTTTCATCGTCCCAATAAAATCGAAGAATGGTGAAGCGCCAGTTGCCTGTGGGCGTCATCCAAATATGCTGGATAGCACCCGGGCCATTGATGTCGGCGATGGTTACTGTTTTCCCGACTTCGATCCATAAATAAGGATTCACCTTCCAACCTTCGCCCAGCTCTCTTGCCTGTTCACCACTAACGCCTTCCTTCAACGTTGCTTTACCACCGCTGCCCGGTTGCCCGGTAAAGTTCTCGGGACTAATGGATCTCGTTTTTGCATTGGAAAGCCGTGAAAGATTCCCAAGGTTCATATCGAGGCCATTAAATTTTGCACTATCTTTTTGGGCAAAGCCGGGTATTGTAATCAGCAATAGGTACAACAGAATTAATGGAATTCGCATAAGCAAACAGTTAAGAAGTTTACATGGTGAGAGAATCAGGTGAACACAACCATGGTAAAGTTAAAGATGAATAGTTCAGTGGTTATTTATTTTCACCAGGACCACCACGTTGCCGTCAATAGTAATGCAAATTGAATTGTTGAACTGAGGTTAAAACTAAATAACGCTCTAAATGACAAACACTTCTTCCGACCGGTTTCATATTGAGAATATAGCGCCCATTCTGAACGTAAAGGACATGGATCGTAGCCTGTCATTCTATGTGGATCTACTGGGCTTCACAAAAGCAGATTGGGGAGACGACACCTTTACTAGTGTAAATCGCGACGACACAGGTCTTTATTTATGTAAGGGAGGGCAGGGGTGTACGGGTACATGGATATGGATTGGTTTTGATGGTGACATCTTCACATTACATGAGCACCTCAGGTCAAAGGGAGTTACTATTAAACTACCGCCCACCAATTTCTCCTGGGCCTATGAAATGCAAGTCGAAGATCCCGATGGCCATGTGTTGCGCTTTGGAACAGAACCCAACGACAAGCTGCCTTACGCAGCTATACATAAAAAGATTGAAGAGTAGTAGCTAGGTTCTTGGAGTAAATTCTGAAAGCTCGTAAATACCCAATGATTTTTCTATCATGGCCACCTTACTTACCATTGATTCGAATCCGTCTTTCCCAAACAATTTTTGCTCATTCTTTTCAAATTCCTCACCGAGGCTGTCGTACTCATGTTTAGACACAATCTTCCGGAATGCCGGGAACAGAACAGTGTCTTCTCTTGCCTCGTGAGGGCGGTACATAGCGTTGAAGGAAGTGAGTAACTGTACCAACCGTTGACTTTCCGCTTCAGTTGTTGATGGCGATTTCGTGAGCTGCATGATCTCGTCCGTCAGTCTTCTGCCTGCCTGGTGTTGTTGTAATAGAATATGAACTAGATCGGTGAGCTGTTGTGCTTTTTGAAAGCGTGGAAACAAGTATTGCTCTTCCTGTTTTTCGTGGTAATCTTCCACGAAGGTCCTGATAACATTGGCGGCATTGCTTAAAGCTTCTCTTGGAAAACTGGCTTTATTAATTAATTGGATGCGGCAAGTATCATAAATGAGCAGCACACGGTTCAAAAGACCGTGCTCCTGCATCAGGTCTTCAGGCGGTGACACTTTCTGTCCCTCCTCGTCCTCGTCTTCCTTTGCCTGGCAACCCGGTAAGAGTTTAAGAGCGGAAACACCGGCGAGCGTAACGATGAGCCCTTTCTTCACGAAATCTCTTCGATGAGAGTGGCTGCGCTCGTTGAAATGTTCGTTGGGTTGTTCCATCGTGTTTCGTTTTAGGATGAAGGCTTGATCAAATTCGCTTTTCGCCTGCTATTGATCACCTAAAGGGCGTTAGTCTAATTTACTACCTTTTATAAATGGGCGGCTGTGCCTGCAATCGCTCCGGCGTTATTGCCGTGTTAACGCAGGAGGTGCGCTTAGGACGGTTACAAAACAGCAAGCCATGCAGATGGGGCAAAATAGAGGGCGAACCGTTATCTTCATCGCTAAAACAGGGAATCAAGGAAAGCTATGGCAAAATTTATCTTTATTGCATTGGCATTTATATCAGGAGCATTTCTACCAGTGCAAGCGGCTTTGAACACAAAGCTTGGAAGGTCCGTAGGAAACCCGGTGTATGCCTCGCTGTTTTCATTTATCGTAGGCGCAATTGGAATTGCATTATATATTGTACTAACCAGGCAGTCCTTTTCATGGGAAGGAGTGAGGACGGCTCCGGGCTATGCGTGGATCGGCGGGTTGTTGGGCGCCTTCTACGTGACTGCGATTATCTACCTCTTTCCAAAGCTAGGGCCAGGTTTGACCTTTGGCTTAGTAATA
>DATDNL010000024.1:0-2232 GCA_036518315.1 Flavisolibacter sp.
TTCAATAATAACGGGTAGATCCTCCGAAAGTTCAATCAGTTTGGCTCTGTGTACCCGGCTGGTGGCACCAAAAGACATCATGCCTTTGATGATCGTACCTCCTGCCAACCCCTGTTGTCTTGCAGCAAACAGGATTTTTTCATGAAGCAGGTCGTGGCCGATGCGATCATCTTCACCGGTAAATATTCTGAGGAGCTTTGATTTTCCCTGCAGTTCCATTTATAATAGTTTAATTAACACGCTGCCAACATAAACTGCCGCAATGCCCAGCACCACGCTTCCAACTGCATAAAGTGCAAAGTAAAAATTATCACCTATACGAAGCAGGTTCATATTTTCAAAAGCAAAGGTGGAGAAAGTGGTAAACCCTCCGCAAAAGCCCGTGATCAGAAGGAGCCTTGTCTGCGGCGATAGAATATTACCTTTTTCCCCCAGGGCATAGAGAACCCCGATGAGAAGGCAACCAAAGACGTTCACCAAAAAAGTAGCCAGTGGGAAGTTATGCTGGTACGATTCATTGACCCACTTCTGGCACAGGTAACGGAGAATGCTCCCTGCGCTTCCTCCTAAGCCCACTAAAAGAATATTGACGCCCATCTTACTTACGTTGCTGAAAAGTGAATTTTAAATCGACCAGCCACTGGCTGTTTATTCGCACCAGCTTCAAAGAATCTTTTTGATTCTTAAAAGAATTGGAGTAAGTAACGACTCTTGTACTGTCGTTTACGTCCCTCGTATTATAAATCTGGATGCTGGCATTTCGATAGCCCACCTTGTTCGCCTCCGACATGTGCTCGTAGTTTCGTTCAGTAACGTCCATAGTCTGATCGTTCGTGGAGTCCCGAAGCATCAGTTGCCTTGCCTGTTCGAAATGGCCATCGAGCGCATCACGAATAAACATTCTTGCTGCATCCAGGTCATTCTCCGGAGCGTTCTTAATAACACTCTCGCTGTCATTACATGCCGAAGCAAATGCAAGGCAAAAAACGCCAATCAATACTCTTTTCATTGCTGCAAAACTAAGGTGAAGCGAGGATAACCGGTTTCCAAACAATAGGAGGGCAAATAAAAAGTGCCTCTACAGGAGACACTTTGCAATACTTTTTCCGAACGGCAGTTTAATCACCTCGCTCACGGTCGTAATAACGCCTCTCTTTTCGCTCTTTCTTCTCTGCTTCTTCTATTTCCGCCTCACGCTGACCTTCCTTGTCATAGGCCTTTAGGATGGCCTTCACAAGTTTGTGACGCACAACGTCTTCCTCATCCAGCTCGATATAGCCAATACCGTCTATATTTTTCAAAATTCTACTTGCTTTTGCAAGGCCACTCTTCTGATTTCGAGGTAAGTCAACCTGGGTAAGGTCACCCGTAATGATCGCCTTCGCGTTGGCACCGATACGTGTCAAAAACATTTTCAACTGCAGGTCAGTGGCGTTTTGAGCCTCATCCAGGATGATAAAGCAATTATCCAACGTACGACCACGCATATAAGCCAGTGGCGCAATTTCGATCGTCCTTGTGCTCATGTAATATCCCAGTTTATCGGCTGGGATCATGTCATCAAGAGCGTCATAGAGTGGGCGCAGGTAAGGATCGATCTTTTCCTTCAGATCGCCGGGCAAAAAGCCAAGGCTTTCACCGGCTTCCACTGCAGGTCGGGTCAAGACAATCTTTTTTACAGCCTTATTTTTTAAAGCACGCACCGCCATAGCCACTGCAGTGTAGGTTTTACCCGTACCGGCAGGCCCGATCGCAAAAACCACGTCATTCTTTTCGGATGAACTAACCAACCGCTTCTGGTTGGCAGTACGAGCTCTGACAGTCTTACCATTGGGACCAAATACCAGGACGTCGTTAGGATTCCGCTCGACAAAATTGTCGATGGTTTCAGCGTCGTCGCCGCCAAGGATCTGTTCAAAATAATTTTCACTCATGTGACCATTACGTTCAAGATATTGCACTATCAGGTCGATCTTTTCTTTTGCGCCTTCCACCTGTTCGGGAGCCCCGCTCAGCTTTAGTTGTGTTCCGCGGGAAAGGATTTTTAGCAGGGGGAATTTTCTTTTAAGAATGTCCAGTTTACCGTTATTTACTCCAAAGAACTCGATAGGGTTAACGGTTTCAAGGTTAATGATTGTGTCTCTCAATTCTGTTTCTATTTTCAATTTACTACTTCCGGCGTTTCCCGCTCACTTCCGCCGCCGGCGGATTGTTCGGGATCCGGTTGAAATC
>DATDNL010000025.1:0-9264 GCA_036518315.1 Flavisolibacter sp.
ATCCAATGCCAACAATCCGCACTTTGATCTTAGGTCTTCATTGATTAAATCGGCTAAAGAGTCAGCAAAAAGAGGCGCGACAGCCGTTTTCCTTTACAACAGTTCCGACAGGCAGGATGGCTTATCCTTCGACGGAAAAGAGAAACTCGAAACGGTATCTATTCCTGTTGTGTACTTGAGCAAAGAGACAGTAAAGAAGTACCTCGGCGATGAATCAGCAACCCTGGACATAAAACTTAAGATCGACATAACGGAAAAGAAAAGAACAGGAACTAATATTGTTGGGTATATCGACAACGGTGCACCAACAACAGTTATCCTCGGAGCACACTTCGATCACCTCGGTCACGGCGAGGATGGCGGTTCACTCGAAACAATAAACAAAGGGCAGATCCATAATGGTGCCGATGACAATGCCAGCGGGACGGCGGCCCTTATTGAGTTGGGTCGGATCTTAAAGAACGCTAAACTGAAAAACAACAACTACCTGCTGATAGCCTTTTCGGGAGAAGAACTGGGCTTATATGGTTCCAAATATTTTGCGGAACATCCAACCATTGACCTTACCCATGCCAACTATATGATCAACATGGACATGGTGGGCAGGCTAAACGACTCCACTCATGTGGTGACTGTTGGCGGTTATGGCACCTCGCCATCGTGGGGAGAGATCTATCATTTAACCGGTAAGAAAAAGTTGTATACGGACGACCTTACCTTCCATTTTGATTCAAGTGGCATGGGTCCAAGTGATCATACTTCCTTTTACCTGAAGAACATACCTGTTCTCTTTTATTTCACCGGTCTTCACCAGGACTATCATAAGCCAACAGATGATTTTGATAAGATCAACTACACCGGCGAGTTGAGCGTAGTAAAACACATTCTCAGCGTAGTTGAAACTGAAGACAAACAGAAAGCAAAGCTTGCCTTCGCAAAAACGAGAGATAAGCAAATGAGCGCGGCTACTTTTAGTGTGACGCTGGGTATTATGCCTGACTACACCTTCGACGGCATGGGCGTCCGTGTGGATGGTGTCAGCGACGACAGACCGGCCCAAAAAGCTGGATTGAAAGCAGGCGATGTAATACTTTCCCTTGGCGATTATAAAACCGGCTCCCTGGAAGCTTACATGCAAGCCCTGGGCAAGTTCAAAAAAGGAGACAAGGCTGTCGTCACTTATTCAAGAAATGGTAAAACACTTTCATCTGCTGTAGAGTTTTAGTATTTTACCGGCAGCCAAAACCAATCTTATGAAACTCGTGCTGGACACTAAGGACATGATGGACGGTTTCTTCGAAGAAACCCGGCTTCTGGGCATAATGGCTCCGGTGAAGGACTATCAATTCTGCTGGCAACTCAATAACCTCCTGGGTATTGACTTCCGCATCAACAATGAGCTAGAAATACAACTAAACAAAAAGGGCCGCAATTACTTCTTTGCAGTGTATGAATATTCCGAACAGTCCAACTTCCTTAAACATTACTTATACAACAACCACCACGATGGCGAATACCTGCTTCCCGAATTCAAACATCTCGATTTTCTTTGGCTTCTAAAGGATGATTTCGTTTCCGAAGAAGCCCTTCAACACCTCGTTCAATCCATTCGCACCGTAAATGGGGTCCAACTGGTCGTAGAACTGACCAACGAAAAGATCAAAAATAAAGAGCATTTGGTTTTCTAACTTTGAGAAAACCTTAACCATGAATTGGGAAGAAAAAAACAACTCGCTCTACCGCAAATTCGAATTCAAAGACTTTAGCGAGGCTTTTGCCTTTATGACGCGTGTAGCACTCATTGCTGAAAAGATGAACCACCATCCCAAGTGGACCAACGTATGGAACACAGTCGAGATGTGGCTTTCAACTCACGATGCTGGTGATATTGTGACAGACAAGGACAGGAAGCTTGCAGAGAGAATCGATGCCCTCTCCTGATCATATCACATAGATGACTTTATCTCTCTTTTCAACGCACCTTCCAATAGGATCGATGAAGTCTTGCAGGTTATTTTCTTTCATCACCTTCGTTACTTCTTCAACTGAATCTTCGGAAACAGCAATGAGCAGGCCTCCATTTGTCTGCGGGTCAGGCAAAAGCAGTTTAGCTTCGGCTTCATCAATGCCCTTACCCACTTCAACGTTATTGCTATAACTATTCCAGTTGCGTGCTGTAGCGCCCGGGATGGTCTTTTTTTGAATATACTCTTCAACACCGGGCACTCTTTTGAAAGAGGCATACTGCAGTTCGGCACTAACACCGCTCCCTTCTGCCATTTCCGTCAGGTGGCCTAATAACCCAAAACCTGTGACATCCGTCATGGCATGGACACCTTCTATTTTACCGAGGGCCTCACCAATTGTATTTACTGTGGTCAGTTGTTTTACCAACGCTTTGTAATGTTCTTCCTTGATCAGTTTTCGTTTCACTGAAGTTGAAACAATGCCAACACCAATTGCCTTAGTCAGGAACAGAAAATCACCTGCCTGGGCCGTATTATTCTTCTTCAGATTCTTCAAGGCAGCAGAACCTGTGACAGCGAGCCCAAAAATTGGATCTTGGGAATCGATACTGTGTCCACCCGCCAAAGGAATGTTTACTTGTTTGCAGATAGCTCTCGCTCCCTCCAACACCTTTTGGGCTACCTCAACCGGCAACCTGTCAATCGGCCAGCCTAAAATAGCAATAGCCATCATCGGCGTCCCGCCCATCGCATAAATATCACTGATGGAATTAGCCGCTGCTATCCGCCCAAAATCAAAAGCATCGTCTACGATCGGCATGAAGAAATCTGTCGTGGATATGATCGCCGTGTCTCCATTTACCTGGTAGACTGCTGCATCATCATTGCTGTCATTACCTACCAACAGCTTCTCAAAAGGAAACTTGTTTTCTGTACGGACAATTTGTTCTAACACTGAAGGAGCGATCTTGCAACCACATCCGCCGCCTTTCGAATATTCTGTGAGTTTAAACTCTTGCTGCATCGGCCAAAGATAGACATCCAAAAAAGAAAGGCTCCAAAAGGAGCCCTTCGTCTTTTCTCCCGCACCGGGCGAGAGATCCAACTTCAACCGAGTTGAGTTATATGATCAGTGGTGTAAAAAAGCTAAGCATGGCAACAGTAGATTCCTTTTGGCTGGGTTGCCGGAGACCCGTTGCGCTGTCAATACGATTTTGTTGCTGCAACCTCTGCTTTTCCTTTTCTATTTCCTGTCTTTCTCTTTCATTCTTTTTTTCTTTCTCCTGCAGCTCTTTCAATTTGTTCTTATCTGACTTCTGTTCGTAAACACCATTTGAATCGGTGATGGCTTTATCAGCCCTGATTAGTCTTCCATCAGTACCCATCACATAGTCAACATTTTCATCCCAGTCAAAATAATCGTCATAGTCCCAATCAATGTTATAGCTGTTGCGGCGCCAGTAACGGCTTTCTCTTGAAGCCCTGCGCACCACCCATGGATTATAGGCATCTTTCAGTGACTCGTCGAAACGTATTCGCTTACCTATTGGAACTTGTATCTCCACGATCACACCCTGCCCGCGAAACTTACTGTTCCTGTCAATGCGTAGCCCGCTTCCCAGGTGCAAAACACTGTCTTGCGCAGTGGCATTGAAAATGGTGCGCTCTGCTCTTGCCTGTGCATCCTTATAAGTACTTCCAAAGCTGTATTTGTAGGTAAACGCATGGTATAATGAGTCTTCACTCTTGCTGATCCTCAGCTTCACATTGTTGTAGGTTAGCGTATCGTCGGTTATATCCCAACCGGTATTGTCATGACGCATCCATCCAAAACCGCCTCCGTTGTAATGAATCTCCGGTTCATTGACATTCACAATCAACTTTCCATTGATAGGTTGCGTCAACGCTATGTCAGAACTTACTCTTTCGTAGTCTCTTAAATCCCTGGCAATGCTCACCGCAAATGAGATCGCACACAACCAACCTATCGTCCACAGTCCGCCGAAGATCCAACCAAGGTACCTGCTGTGCGAGCGAACCCTCACCACCCTGCGAACTAACCACGTCATGAAGCCGATGATCGGAACACCAATGAAGAAGATCAACGTGCCCCAAGCCATCGCCTTTTGGGCAGCAGAGGTCCAAAGGAAATTATTGACTGGCCAGAAAGCAACGCCACCGAATAAGATAGCCATCAAGCCTGCAAACAACGCCAACGTGATACAACCTGCTACGAAGATGAAGAAGGCCTTTATAATCACAGCAATGTCATGCAGACACCCTCTGCCCGCCGGCTCAGAAGCCTGCTTTACGTCAGAAGCGAAATCAGCGCCCTGTGTCCGAGCAAATTCTTGCGCCCTGGCACCCATTCTCTGTGCTGACGTCTTTACCTCTTCACCCCACGTTTGCATGCGTTGCTTGAAATCACCCATGCCTTCCTGAACATTTTGCCTGATGCTATTTACGTCCACTTTCTCGCCGCGCATCTCCATTTTCTCAAAAGGACTTCTTGCTTCCGGCAACACGATCCACAGGATGATGTAGGTAAGAACGAATGTGCCTGTAAATGATCCGATGAAAATATTAGGGAAGATATCTCGGTGCCACATGAAGAAGATTCCATTTAGCACTCCAAACAGAATGTTCAATAACAGCGGAGCGGCAAAGATCAGGCGGAAGGCCCATGAAGGCTTATTGAAATAAGCAGCGAGGCCACCGGCCACTCCTGATATCACTCTGTCGTCCGGGTTACGAAAAAGTCTTTTGCCAACGTAAGTATCCAACTCCTTCACCGGGAGAATGATCCACAAAGCCAGGTAAATAATAATACCCGTACCAAACCCACCGAACGTCACGATAGCAAACAGCAGTCGCACGATCGCGGGGTCCACGTTCATATAATTCGCAATCCCTGCGCAGACACCACCGAGGAATTTATCTGAACCGTCGCGGTACAGCCTTCCCTTTGCTCTTCGGGGTTCAGCCTGTGTTTGGGTATACGCGCTTGAAGTCTGTCCAGAAGCAGCCGAAGCTTTCTCTTCCGCATCAGTCCTTTCAAAGTCCTCAACTCTTCCCATCGAATTAATGATCTCTTCGATGTCTGCATCCGTAACAGCAGTAGCACCGCGACGAACCAAGTCGCTCATCAGTTCCGCAATGCGGCTTTCAATATCGTTGATGATCTCATCGCGACCTTCCTCGTTCGCAAAATAGCGCCGAAGGCTTTCGATGTACCGTTGTAAACTTTCGTAAGCAGAGTCCTCAATTGGTATTACCCTGCCGGATAAGTTTATGTTAATGATCTTTTTCATTGTATAAGGCTTTGGTTGAAGTTTTAAGAATTGTGTTCTTTTTGGTTGGTTAGTGCATTTACTCCGTTGGATAGTTCCTGCCAGGTCTGCTCAAGCTCAGTGTAGAAAGCTGCCCCTTTTTCGGTAAGGGAGAAATACTTCCTTGGAGGACCCGAATTGCTTTCTACCCATCGATAGGTAAGCATGTCTGCATTTTTCAGGCGGGTCAGGAGTGGATACAATGTTCCCTCCAGTATCTGCAGGTTGGCGGCCTTCATCTCTTCCACGATATCACTGGGGTAACTCTCACCTCGGCGAATGATGGAGAGAATACAGAACTCCAGTATTCCTTTCCGCATCTGGCTCTGTGTATTCTCGATGTTCATACTGATTTATTTATAAGGTTCAAATAATTAATGACCGTAACTGACTACTCTTGTGATCTTCCATTCGTTCCCCACTTTCTTCCAGATGTGCACAAACTTGAAGGTGCCGCAATCCAGCTTCCCATTTTCAGTGTGACAGAACGTATGAGCTCCAATTTCCATCGCACCATAATTTGGGATCGGGTATACTTCAAGACTGCCTGGCACTAATTCTCTTCTCAAACCATTGTTCAGAGCAGCGGTACTTACGAGACTTTTTACTGTATACTCGTAGTTTGTAAGCCCACCCTTATCATGATAGAATTCCAGGTCCTTTGTAAAAAGCTTGTTGAACGTGGCAGTATCCCTGTTATTGAAAGCATCGAACAGGGTCTTGTCCATATGGCTGATCTGCGCATAAAGACTATCATCAGCCACTTTACTCTGCGCTCCTAACTGGCTGCATCCCGAAACAAGGAGAAGCAAGAGAACGAAAAAATAAAACTGATTGTTCATAACCTACCGTTTGCGTAACAAAGATATGGTGTTTAGTTGGTACTATGCAACACAAAGTACCTAGTGTTTCACGGTAATGTTCTTTGCACTTGGTGACGTGTAAATTATAGTATTGATATTCAATCTATCATGGCATACTTCCAGCCACAGATAAATTTTCGATCGGTCGGAAATCCTGATGAACGGCGCCCAGGTTTAATCACGGGGCGTTATTCGAAGTTTGATTATCTTGGTAAATATGCGTGGTTTTGCCTCCCTTTTTATACTCATTGCCCTCCTTGGATGTGCCACGAAGTACAAGGGCCATGTATCCCAATACCAATTTGCAGAGAAGTCACTGGCACCCGATTATACTAATCTGGATTACTGGGCAGCGCATCCCTGGAAAAAAGACCTTTCGGACAGTCTTCCCAAACCCTTAGGCTCTCAAACCAACGACACCCTGGTCGATGTCTTCTTCATTCATCCTACAACCTTTACTGGGGACAGGACCGCGTGGAATGCGGATATAAACGATCCCTTGCTGAATGCAAAGACCGACTTCTCATCCATTCTCTACCAGGCTTCAGTCTTCAACCAGCACTGTAGGGTTTTTGCACCAAGATATCGGCAAGCCCATCTTTCATCATTTTTTTCTGATAACGATGAAGCCAGGGCTGCTTTTGATACAGCGTACGCAGACGTATCGGGCGCGTTCAAATGGTATCTCCAAAACTACAACATGAGCAGGCCCTTCATAATTGCAGGCCACAGCCAGGGCGCTTTGATGGCTGAGCGCTTGTTAAAAGAATATATCGATGGCAAACCTCTGCAGGATAAATTGATCGTCGCCTATATCGTCGGATGGCCCACGCCCGTAAATAGCTTCACCACCCTTCAGGTATGCAGGGATTCAACCCAAACAAACTGCTTTTGCGGATGGCGTACCTTCAGAGAAGGATATATACCAGACTACATAGAAAAGGAGAAAGTGACTTCTTTTATAACAAACCCTCTGTCATGGGATACCGCCAATACGTATGTTGCCGCTGAGAAAAATAAGGGGAGCGTACTTCGCGATTTTAGCAAAATCGTTCATGCGACTACCGATGCGCAAATACACCGTGATGTATTATGGGTCCACAAGCCAAGGTTTCCCGGCTCTGCCTTTTACCGCGCGAAAAATTACCACATCGCAGACATAAATCTGTTTTATATCAACATGAGAGAAAATATTGAGCAGCGAATCTTCGCCTACATGCACAGTCATTCTTTCAAAAACTGAATCTCTTCCGCGGATGGTTCTACCAACATGTATTTTTTCACTCCGTTGATAGTCGTCTCGTCAAGGGCATCCACGACGTTCTTATAAGTCGACTGGTTAGTTGGCTTTATTAAAAACAGCAGGGCCTCCTTTTCGTCTTTTATATGCACCAACTGCTTTTGCTTCTCTCGGATCAGTTGGCCGATACCACGGGCTGGATTATAATTGGTCGTAATAAGCTTGTTTTCCCTTGCTGCCTTTTCAAAAGACCCCTCATATGCATAAACGGTGTTCTTATTTCCCAGTAATACCGTCAACACCTTGCTTTCACCGGTCGGTGTTGGATCACCATCGTGTGGCATGTACAGCTTCATAGTTGTCTTATCAGATAAGGTCGTGGTAAAAATGAAAAAGGTTATTAATAAAAATCCTAAATCCACCATTGGTGTCAAATCAATGCGCAGTGCGGAATGAATTCTCCTCTTGCTACCGCTGCATTCGGCAGCTTGTAGTTCGATGTTTGCCATGGCAGTGATTTTCACCTATGACGGAATTCATGAGAATTTCCACAAACGTCAGTTTTCAAACGATTAATTATTTGTACATTTTGGACATGAAAACGATTGTGCTTGCAACTGATTTTTCAGCATCCGCCGACAATGCAATGATGTATGCCGGGCGCCTCGCCAACAACATCGGTGCATCCCTTTTGTTATTACACGTCTACCAGGTGCCGGTGGGCATGAACGATATGCCTTTGCTGGTAGTATCCACCGATGAACTGAAAAGCAATGCCGATGCCGGCCTTCAAAAAGCAAAAGAATTGCTCCTGGCCACCTTCAGCTCCGTTGACGTGCAAATGGAAAGCCGCCTTGGCGATGTTGTGGATGAACTGAAAGATATCTGCAAAAAGATGAACCCTCTTCTCATTGTAGTTGGAAAACACGGAGCATCCGGCGTGCAGCAGATCTTATTCGGAAGCACCTCCCTCTCAATCATTCGCAACATAAACCACCCCGTAATAGTGGTACCCGATCGCGCTCGCGATTTTTACATCCAAAATGCAGCTCTCGCCATTGACGCCGACGTCGACAACACCTTTGTGCAAAGGATCAAATCCCTGGTCAGGGACTTAAAGATACACCTGCACCTTGTTCATGTGCGTCCCGAGAAAAGTGCCTACTTGCAGCCAAGTAATCTCGTTTCAGAACTCAACTCAAGGTGCTCCAACGTTTACGACCATGAATTTGTTCACGGCATTGAATCCTACATAAAGGAGAACAAGATTGACCTGTTAATCATTCTTCCGCATAAGCACAACATTGTCGAACGCTTATTCGTGAAGACGCATACAAAAGAGTTGCTGAGGAAGATTTCAATTCCAATTATGTGTATTGGAGAAAATGGCCACAGGCACAATTAATCCATAACTATCTGTCAGCCCCACCGCAGTATGCAAGCTGATTCAAATAATCATTTATGCTTTCTTTATATGCCTTAAATGCCTTGTATGGTTCGACTCTTCCTGACCACTGAACATGAAACATTGCTCATTGAACATTTAACCCCGACCTCAAACGTCGACTGCATACGGTAAACGGTGAACTGCAAAACCTCGTCCCACTCAACTTAATCAACCATTCAACCAAAGTCGTAATCGAGTGTTCCTAAAACTCCGCGTTCTTCGGCGTCCTTGGGAAGGCGATCACATCCCTGATATTTCCCATGCCTGTCACAAATTGAACGATCCGTTCAAACCCTAATCCAAAGCCAGCATGAGGCACCGTACCGAATCGTCGTGTATCCAAATACCACCACAATTCATCTGCAGGTACATTCATTTCTTTCATGCGCTCTACCAACCTGTCGTAACGCTCTTCTCT
>DATDNL010000026.1:0-4809 GCA_036518315.1 Flavisolibacter sp.
TATCGATTATTCACAGGACAAAATCCTCCGCCTCGATGAGTATACGTCTGAGGATAAAATCATTAACTGGCAGGCTCCAAAAGGGAAGTGGTCGGTCCTTTCTTTCTTTATGTGCAATACCGATCAGCCACTGGAATGTCCGAGTCCGAACTCCGGAGGACTAATGATCGATCATCTGAGTAAGCAGGCCACCAGAAACTACTTTGATACTCTTTTAAGGAGATTGAGCAAGGTCAGCACTCCGGATAATCATATTAAGTTCTTTGAACTTGACAGTTATGAATTATGGGCCGCGAAAGACTGGACTCCGGCTTTTTTAAAAGAATTTAAAAACCGTTATGGGTATGATCCGGTACCCTTTCTTCCTTTACTGGAAGGATATAAATGTAAAGACAGCATTGTGGGAGAAAGGTTCCGTGGCGATTTTGGCCGCATGGTGAGTGACCTGATCATCGAAAACCATTTTGCACAGTCGGTTGATATTGCCAGTAAACATGGAATGAAGATGTTTATTGAGGGCGGCCATGGAGGCTACGCCAGGGTTGATCCATTGAAAGCATTAGGAAATTCTGATGTTCCTATGGGAGAATTTTGGAACAGGAAACAATTTTGGGTTACCAAAGAAGCAGCCAGTGGTGCACATATTTATGGCAAGCAAATCGTTGCAGCCGAATCTTTGACCGGATGGCAAAACTGGCAGCATGGTCCAACCGATTTTAAGCAACTACTGGACATCGCATTTTGCGAAGGCCTCAATCAGGTGGTGTTTCACAACTTTGCCCACAATCCTGAAACGGCAGGGCAGCCCGGATTTGCTTACCACGCCGGCGAGCATATTAATGTGAACACCACATGGTGGCCCATGGCAAGGCCTTTTATGGATTATATCAGCCGTTGTTCTTACCTCTTGCGGCAAGGCAATTTTGTAGGAGATGTTTGTCTGTACTATGGTGACCAGGCGCCGAACCTTGTTCCTCCCGACAGGATCGATCCAAATATTACTCCCTTGTATGATGATAACCATTGCCTCCATTGCGGACAACTAAAACCAATTAATCCGGGCAAATTAACGGGGTTTGATTACGACTACATGAACGCTGATGTAATTACGACACGAGTGAAAGCAGAAAATGGTCGGCTGGTTTTGCCTTCGGGCCAAAGCTACCGGGTGATGGAGATTCCAGACAGGGAAGATATTTCTCTTGACGTGTTAAAAAAACTGGATACACTGGTTTATAACGGCGCTATCATCATTGGTCCGAAACCAGGAAGAGCAACGAGTTTAAAAAACTATCCTGCGTGTGACCAAGAAGTCAAATCCATTGCGGATAAAATGTGGGGCAAGTGTGATGGGAAGACAATTTTCTCTGCTAAATACGGAAAGGGCACAGTCTACTGGGGAAAGACCGTAAAACAGGTGCTTGATGATCTTCGTATTCCTCCCGACATGGAAGTGACGGGAGTGAATAATACAGACAGTCATATTGATTATTTACATCGAAAAACACTGTCTGAAGAGATCTATTTTGTATCAAACAGTAAACCTGCGTCACAGGCCGTGACCTGCGTCTTCCGGGTTGACAAAGATCTCGTGCCAGAAATATGGGATGCGGAAACAGGATTGATCCAGCGTAAAGTAAATTATTCCAAAGTGCTCAATGGAATAAAGATAGATTTCAAACTCGATCCACTTGGTTCCCGGTTCGTAGTGTTCAGAAGCCAATCCTCAGGGAAGAATGATCCGGGTTTGCATTACGATCTGCAATACGGTTTTGATGGGCCATCCGCTTCGTCAAAAAATTATACTTCAATAGACGTGTCCAAAAATTGGGACGTAAAGTTTGATACAGCCTGGGGAGCGCCGGCGTTTTATCATCTCGACAGTCTTGTCAGTTGGACAGCCGTCTCCAATGAAGGAATGAACTTTTACTCGGGTACGGCCACTTATGAAAAAGACTTTATAATAGAAAAGAACCAGTTATCCGGAGGTGCACCGGCATTTGTCGTCTTTGATAATATTCAGGAAGTCGCACGTGTTCTTGTTAATGGTCATGATTGCGGAATCGTGTGGACGTTGCCGTATAAGGCCGATATCACAAATGATCTGAAGCCTGGAGAAAATCACCTGGCAGTTCAGGTAATCAACGCATGGAATAACCGGATTGTGGGAGATCTGCGAACACCAAATAAAAGGCAGTATACGCGTACAAACATCAAATTCAAATTTAAGCCGCAAACTCCACTGCTAGAGTCAGGCTTAATTGGCAACGCCAAAATACTATTGATGATGAAAGAAAGCGATTAACGGGATCAGGTGGATCTATACCTGAAAGATAAAGAAGCGCGGCCTCTTCAATAAATTGAAAGTTCGCAGCAAAGGATAATTAGAAGCATTGTATCACGGGGAAGAATTATGCGCTCCATTTATTTCAAAACAAGTGCATGGCAATCTGTAAATATCTCGCGGCCCTGTTCGTAATATTCTCAATGACCTATCAGAAGGTGGCGGCTCAAAACCTGGATTGGAGGCGGCAGTTTGTTGACCCAGGCAAGGAGTACCGGCCACATGCTTATTGGGATTGGCTGAACGGCGCTGTCTCAAAGAACGGCTTAACGCATGATTTGGAAGAAGCAAAAGCGAAGGGGCTCGGCGGCTTTTTAATTTGGGACGTGCAGGCAATGATAAATCCGGATAGCATGATACCCGGCGGACCTCCGTTCATGGGTGACGAGTCAGTGGGCTACATTCATCACGCCATGGCGGAATCAAAACGTCTTGATTTTGATCTCGGTCTGGTTTGTGCCAGCGGTTGGAATGCCGGAGGTTCCTGGGTGACACCTGAAATGGCCGGGAAAAACTTATTCTTTTCGGAGGAAGTGGTTTCCGGACCGCAGGAGGTTAAGCAAAAGATTCCTTTTCCGGCTACACCGCCTGGCTGTCCCAAAGCTGACGACGGATTGCCGGTTTGGTATGAAAATGTTGCGGTACTTGCCTGGCCCGAAGCAAAAGACAAGCACATTGCAGACCACACCCGCATCATAAACCTTAGTGATCGGTGTAAAGACGGAGAGTTGACATGGAACCCTCCCCCGGGACGTTGGCATCTTGCCCGGTTTGTGTGTACCAATAATGGTCAGCAATTGATATCTGCCAGTCTTAACTCAAATGGGCCTTTTATTGATTTCCTGGATCCCGAAGCCACCCGCTTTCATTTCAATTACATCATTAAGAAACTCGGACTTTCAAAAGGCAAAGGCTCAAAAACGCCCCTGGTTTCTTTGGATGATGATAGTATGGAACTCTTCGAGGGTATTCAATGGAGCAAAAAATTCAGAAAATGGTTTCAGCAACAGCATGGTTACGATCCTCTCACCTGGTTGCCGGTATTAATGGGATGGACGATTGAGGATTCAACAGTAAGTAACAGGTTTACGTATGACTATAAAAAATCTGTCAGTGACTTGCTGATTGAAAGCCATTATAAAAAAGGAAGCGAAGTGTGTTCGGATTACGGGCTTCAACTGGCAGCCGAAGCGGGAGGACCGGGCCTGCCATTTTGGAATACCTGTCCCGTAGATGCATTAAAGGCTTTGGGAAATGTTTCGATTCCGCGTGGTGAATTTTGGCTCGGTAATCCCAGGAATCTTTTTTTAGTTAAAGAAATTGCCAGTGCTTCACACATATACGGCAAGCCCTATGTTGATGCGGAGTCGTGGACAACCTGGAGACGTTGGAGAGATGGCCCATTCACCTGCAAACTTTTGGTGGATAGGGCGTTTTGTGAGGGACTCAATAAAATCACGTATCACAGCTTCGCCTATTCGCCTGAGGAATTTGGAAACCCGGGTCACGGTTACCACGCTGGTATCGACATGAATCCACGGACAACCTGGTGGGCCAAGGCAAAACCTTTTATGGATTACCTGTCACGTTGTTGCTACATGCTCAGGCAAGGTCTGTTCGTTGCTGATGTGGCTTATTACTACGGAGACAAGGCTCCCAACTTCTGGCCTTATTACCACGACGTTCCGGAAAAGCCTATGATAAGTGGCCTTGGAGCTGGGTATGATTATGACGTTGTAAACACCGATGTGATTCTGAATCGAATGACAGTAAAACAGGGAAAGATTATGTTGCCTGATGGCGTGTCATACCGCATGCTGGTGCTGCCAGATCAGAAGACAATGCCACTTGAGGTTTTATTGAAATTAAGAACACTCGTAGCGGCAGGTGCCACGATAATAGGTCCAAAGCCGTTGGATGTTCCGGGTATGCAGGAATACAAATCAAGAACGGCAGAACTGCGTGAATTGGCGAATAAAATGTGGGGTGATTGTAATGGTACTACAATAAAATATCATCAGTACGGAAAAGGAACGATTGTTTGGGGATATACTCTTCAGGAATGGTTGAAGAAGTTGTCAATAGCACCGGACTTCAATTGCAAATCCGTTGAAAATCTTTCCAGTCTCGATTACATCCACAGGGAATTAAAAGGGTCGGATATTTATTTTGTCCGCAACAAGACAGCCAAAGAAGTAGAAGCCGACTGCTTTTTTCGTGTTAAAGAAAGTGTCCCTCAGTTGTGGGATCCTTCAGAGGGAACGGTTCATAACCAGTTTGTCTATCAATTAGAAAAGAATGGAATCACACTGCCCATAGTTCTGCCACCCGGCGGATCCGTCTTTGTTGTATTTGAACATCATTCTGCCTCCGATCATTTCGTTTCATTGGAGAAAACAAAGGGTGAATATGATTCATCGCTGCCGATTGCACAGGTTTTAAGTGTGGGAGCAAATGCTGCAGCG
>DATDNL010000027.1:0-7548 GCA_036518315.1 Flavisolibacter sp.
ACTTGTTTACACTCTCTTTGAAATAATAGGTCGCAATAATGATGATTGGAAAGGGAATCAGCGATATCAAGGTTAGTCTCCAGTCGGTCCAAAGCATAATGCCCAGCACACAAAGAATGGAAAGGAGGTCGGCAATAATGGGTATCAAACCCTCGGCAAAGATGTCGTTGATACGTTCTATATCATCGATCGTCCTCGTAGTCAGTGTCCCAATGGGAGTTTTATCAAATTGCCTCAGGTTGAGATGAAGCACCTTCCCAAACACCTTCACCCGCATGTCTTTCACAACCGCTTGTCCAAGCCATGAAGTGGTATAGGAAAAATAGAAACGGAGCCCCGTTTCAACTAACAGGAGTGCAATTTGGTAAATCGTAATAACAACAAGTAGATGGATTGCTTTTTCGGGGAACAACTTATTGGCTTTACCAATATTGTCTTCAACCGTAAGTTGAATTAAATAGGGCCTCACCGGCGTGAATGCAGCCAGCACAACAGCGAGTACTATAGATCCGATAAACCTGCCCCTGAACGGCCGGGTAAATTGTAAAACCCTGTTTAATTGCGAAAAGTCAAAAAATCCCTTCTTACTTTCTGTAGTGCTCAATGTTTAGTCTTTACAACAAATTTAGAGGCTGAATCAATCATTCGTTCCCATGGAACTATTATAGGCTTTAATGAAGAGGGCACCCAGGTTTTTATAGGGAGGAACGTAATCGTCAAACCCTTCCACGTTGCCGGCCTTTGCTTTGAATTCCTTCCAAAGAGGTATCCAATCAATATTGCTTCCGATTCTCAATTTTTCATTCAGGATGTTCATAAAGGGCTGGTTGATATCTTTCTTCCCGGTTTGTTTTGAAGCAATGATGTGCGCATCGGGTGCATGTTGCAACACGCTGTGGATGACGTTATAGCCACCGCACGAGCCAAGGAGAACGATCTTCGCCGACGGCTGTATCTGGTCGATGGTATACTTCACCCAATAGCTATGTCCCCTGTGCACTACAATAGTAGGTTGAATGTCTTTCCCTTGCAGGTAAGCATCCAGCGCTGCCTGTGCCTTATCTAACTCTCCCTCCTGCTTGTCATCGTCAAACCATTTGTTAGCATAGATCACAACAGGCTGTCCTTTAGTCGACGCGAAAGCCATCCAGTATTTGGTGTCTTCTACCTTCTTCCAACTCGCCGCCGGCAACTCCGACAGGAAACCATTATAGTTCATCTTGCCATCATCATCTCCGTAAAAAAATACCTGCATCACCACCTTGTGTGAAGAATCGTCGATCAAAGACTGGTAGTTAATGGTATATACCGGCGGTATTCCGAATTCCTTCGTGAGGTCAATGTTTTGCGTACTGTCTACCGACTCGAACAACTTGTAAAGGAGGTTGTAGATCACCATCCCCCGCTTGTTGTTTTCTTTAGTATTCCTGTCCAGGTTCAGCTTGATATTGTCAAGCATCTCATCGGCAACCGGTTTCAGTGTTTGATAGATGCTCGCATAAGAATCTGCCACGTCCACACCATCTTCCAAGCCTTTCGACTTTTCAAGATTGTTCACGAAGGCCGTCATCAGGAGTTGTGCCCTGTCTTTGTCCGGTATGCTCGCAAGGAAATCACTCAGCGTATTATAACCTGCAGCCATCTTGATGAACTTCTTGAATCGATCAAATCTTACGCTCGCAAGAAGGGAATCTCCGCGGTTGCCGAACTTCTGCATCATACGGGGGAACACTCCCTTTACATAGGAAGAAGTATAGAGTTCTGTCTCACCTGCAATTACGAGGTAATAAAGTTCCTGCGCATTCAACTGCTCAAGAATGGCAAACCGCACAGCATCCGGCTTTTCGTGAAGCTCATTGATCGTAGTAATAAAAGGGTTGATTGCTTTCTCGCGCAACATCGCATCCAGGTCGTCCATAGCGATGATTCGCTCACCGTTTAAGCTCCTGTTCACATAATCAAGTCGTGTCTGAACCAACAATCGATAATATTTCAGATCATCGCCCTTTGCCTCGTCAATATCAGGAAGGCTGATCTTTCCTGCAATAATATTATCCAGGAAAGGAAAATACAATTGCCCGCTTTTGCTACTCCTTGCCATTTTTGCAATTGCCATAACAACCGAGTCATCCCTCACACTTAATATCGCATCACCAAACCAATCCCTCGCCGAAGCGTAATCATACAGTCGCTTCGGGTATTTCACGGCTACCACCTTTATCATGCTATCCCTGAACGGTAGCTCGGGGTGTTTCTTCAGAGTCACTAGTATCTGGTCGGGGTGCAGGTCAAGATATTTTCTCCATACTGCGTTTTGTGAAGCCCTGATGCCAACATTATTTCTAAACGCACCGCTTTCAATGAGGAGGTTGGCTACCTCGTATGGGCTGCGATCAACGATATCTTCAATCGTTTGCTTCCTTTCATCGCGCCACATGCACTCCTGGTAAGCCGTTAAGGCATTGGGAAGACTGGACGCATTAAATTGCCTGGCTTTATTCAGGCTAATAAACTTCTTAAGCAGGTCGTCCAAACCACGTAAATAACCAATTTTAGGCTGGTCCTTAGTTAGGGAGTCTGTCTCTATCAAGCACTGGAGGTCATCAATGTGCCGGGTCATCGTTTGAACCACATGATATTTCACTTCTTCATTGCTCCCGCCCTGGTAGCTCTTCAAAGCGTTTCGTTGGTCATAATCAATGATGTCATGCCAGCGTTGCCTGTTGAAAGGCGGCTTACAGCCGGCATTCGTATTAAAAGAAGTTTGAGTATAAGAGGTTTGGGCAAAGGAATTCAGACCGACAATCAATAGCAGGCTCTTCAATAGTAATCGTAAGGATAGATGCATTCGCCACATATCGCAAATTTAATACCCGAAGCTTTAATCCTTCGTTAAGGGAGGAAGGTAGGGTGATTCTATCAAAGACAGAAAATAAGCTCTAGGCGTTGCAAACCTCGCTGTCTGAAACGACATTGACCTTTAGTGGAGTTACAGGCGAGTTACAGTCTGGCAACCTCCTGCCTGCGATATAGTTCATACTTGTCAGAGACAAGTCCACCTATCATTAATTTTTTATTAAGTCTGTGTTACGGAAAGGGTTCGAACTGAGCCTAAGCTCCTTTTATCTTAGGTTTGCTCAAAGAATTATCAATGAACGCACTCGGAAAGGTGCTGATTGCAGACGACGAGCCGGATATCCTGGAGATTCTAAAGTACAACCTCGAAAAGGAAGGATACCAGGTCAGCACCGCCAAGGATGGAAATGAAGCACTGGATAAGGCCAAACAATACCAGCCCGATCTGATTGTGCTTGACATGATGATGCCCAAGAAAAATGGCATCGAGGTGCTGGAGCTGTTGAGACTCCAGGAAGCGTTCAAAGACACGCTCATCATGTTCCTGACCGCGCTTAACGACGAAGGCACTCAGCTTAAAAGCTTCAAAACCGGTGCAGACGATTATGTAAGTAAGCCTGTAAGCACCAGCGTATTCGTTAGCAAAGTGAATGCCCTCTTTAGAAGGGTAAAGAAGCAGGAAAGTAGCAAAATCATTATTGATGACCTGGTCATTGATCCCGAGCGTTTTATCGTTGAATACAAAGGGCAGGAAATCGTATTGGCCAAGAAGGAATTCGAGCTTTTGTATCTCCTTGCCAAAAAGCCCGGTCGTGTGTTTCTAAGGAACGAGATCCTGAGCGAGGTATGGGGAAACGAAGTAATTGTGGGCGACCGGACGATCGATGTACACATTCGGAAAATAAGACAAAAGCTGGGCGTAGACTGCATTACCACGGTCAAGGGCGTCGGCTACAAGTTTGAATTATAAGTCGTATTGTTGTCCAGGCATGGCCAAGAAAAACCTTTCCCCTAAAGAACTTTCAGCATTCACATCCCTGGTCCTCTCTGTGCCGATCAGCCTTGGCTTTTTGATCCTGCATAAGAACTGGATAACCGGGCTGGTTTCCTTTATATTGATCTTCCTTGGAAGCTACTTCCTGATCCTCTCCATCATACAGAACTTTATTTACAGGAAGATCAAGCTCATTTATAAGTTTATTAATCAAACGAAGGCAAGTAAGAAAGAAGAGATGTACTATAAATACATCCTTCCCAAAAAAAGTATTGACGAAGTGCGGGAAGACGTTGAGGCCTGGGCAGAGCAAAGGAGTATGGAGATCGAGTCCTTGAAGAAGAACGAGACCTTCCGGAAAGAATTTCTTCAAAATCTCTCACATGAATTCAAGACTCCCGTCTTCGCGATACAGGGATACGTTGACACACTTCTCCAGGGGGCAATGGAGAATCCCGAGACCAACCGGCGTTTCCTCGAAAAAACAGCAAAGAACACAGAGCGACTGGTAATGCTTCTCAAGGACCTGGATGAAATTTCCAAATTGGAAAGAGGTGAACTCAAGCTTTATAAAGAATACTTCGTCATACAGGACCTCGTACGCGAGGTCTTCGAAAGCCTTTTCTGGAAAGCCGAACAACAGAACATTTCCTTCTCACTTAAGAAAGGTTGTGAGCAGCCACTCACCGTTTTTGCCGACAAGGAAAAGATCCGGCAGGTATTGAATAACCTTGTCGACAACTCCATCAAATACGGCAAGCGCGGTGGCACAGTAGTCGCCAGCATGTACAACACCGACGACAAGAACATTCTTGTCGAGATCAGCGACGACGGCATGGGCATCAATGAAAAGAATCTGAACCGCGTCTTTGAACGCTTCTTCCGGACCGCCGAGGGGAGAGCAAGAGACGTCTCAGGCAGTGGGCTCGGACTTTCCATCTGCAAACACATCATCGAAGCACATGACCACAATATCCATGTGCGCAGCAAAGAAAACGTCGGTACCACGATTGGCTTCACCCTAAACTCCAGGAAACAGACATAAAAAGAAACTTCCCCGAAGGGAAGCTCCTAATCCTAAAATCAAATCAGCATGAGAAAAGCTTTTTAGCTGCGCTGCACTGTCTTCATCGTAAGGGCTATAGCGCTATCTTTTTTTGTTTCAATTGGTGGAATCGACGCCTTGAAGGCTTCTAAGTCATTCAGGTATTTCGTTGTCTCAGACTTCGTCATCGTTACCAGGCTTCCCTTTCCTTCAAAATAGTAATGGATTCCAATGAACCGCTTCACATGGAACCGGCTTTCCATGGGCAGGTACGATTGAATAGCCCAGAAGTTTTTAGAACCCGTCCTTTTCATGGCCTTCATTACGGGGAGGGGGCCGCTATTGTATGCTGCTATTACCAACAACCAGTCGCCAAATTGCCCATACAGGTCTTTGAGGTATTTAGCTGCAGCTACTGTACTCTTATACGCATACTTACGCTCGTCATATTTAGACGACACTTTTAATCCAAGATCCCTGGCTGTCTGCGGCATAAACTGCCACAGTCCCTTAGCTCCCACCCGTGACACTGCAGTCGTTTTCAGATCTGATTCGACCACTGCCAGGTAGCGTAATTCGACGGGTAAGCCGTACTTCGTGAAGATGGTGTTCATCATTTCGAAGTAGGAAGCACTGCGAGCCTTTGTTTTTTGCAGGTCCTCGTCCTCTCTTACCAAAAAGCTCTTGACGAACTTGGTAGCGTGCTTGTTTAAGGAGATCTCAGGGGCGTTTGCGAACCCGCTTGCAGAAATCGAGGCATGAGAGTCGGCAATCAGCGATTCCGCTTTTTGCCAATTAATGTAAATAGGCTTGTCGAGAAATGAACTCTTTGAGTCTGCCCTCATTGCCGTTACCACCGGGAATAGAAGCAACAGCAGTGGACTGAACAGAGTTGTTCTTACTAAGTTTCTTTTCAACATTGTTTTCGTTTTAAGGTGAAACAATGCCGACCCTTAGATTTTGGATTATGTTAATTAGTCACGGGATAGAGGTGAGATCATTCATAGGTATGGAGGGCAATTCGTACTATAGGTCTTCCGGGGGACGGACGTTCGGCTTTTCATTGTCCGGAACTCATCTGGTGTTTTCTCTGTACGAACTGGGGTCAAATCTAATCTCCATTATTGCCAATTCATAGCTTTTGATACAATGAAAATATACGTATTATACATAAAACATTATTTATCAACAAACTATGATCTAGGACTCTGGCTATGTTAATTTGGCAGAAACTGCAACTTGATACAAGAACCTGGTGAAAAAGCGCTTTGTGGCAGGCCAAAACTCACTCCCCGATCAGGGAGCTTTTCGTTGTTTCGGCCATGAAGAAGTACACCACGAGGGAAAGAAAAATACAGAAGGAGACATACCAATAGAAGTAATTCTCCTGTCCTTCATTTTTAAACCAGACCCCAGGGTATTCGGCGGTACCACCAAAGACAGCGCTCGTTTGTGCAAAGGGCAGCCCGACACCTAATGCTCTTATGTCGGCAGTATTATTGCCGATAAATGGAACAGCTTGGTCTGCGAAATAGAAACTCTAGGGCAAAGGATGGGATGTCCCGCATATGTCCCGCATATGTCCCGCATATGTCCCGCATCTTTAAAGAGGCGGGACATATATGGAGCATATACGGAGCAATACCGCGACATCTGAATCTTTAGATAGGATGTCATTAACTTGACAAGGCAATAGCTGTTGGTCCAGGAACCTACGGCAAAGAAGCCGCGGCATTGAGCAATTGGGCAGTTTTGTCTGCCTTCGGAAAAAATACGGGAGCGAAATAGATAGAGAAGAACGAGTAAGCATACCAGTCATACCATTCGACAAGGTTACCAATAGAGCCACCCACGATTGAACGTATCCTGGGTTGCTGGTCCTTCGCTTCCTTCATAATCCTTCCCGTGAAAGTAAAGGCAAGTAACAGTATGATGAAATCTTAACCGCTTGTTGAACTGCCCAAATCCATGAAAGCCCTCAACCTGTAAACGCCGCCCAATCAACCTAATCAACTCATTCAACCAATCAACCGTTTACATGGGGTAACCGAATAGAAAGCATGGGGATGATAAACAGATACCATAAGGATACAATAAGAATATACCGGACAGATCCCGGAGATATCCCGGCTGGAACCTAAAAAAATAGGGTCCTTTCGCAATCATAAAAAGAAATGAAGCCTGGGCGCAAAAAAAAGCGACTTCAATGAAAGTCGCTTTTTTATGTAGAATATATCCTTGTATCCTGGAATCGCTGTTCCAACCTCTTATATATCGTCCGCTACGCCTCTGCCCCTGCCAGCGATCAAACTAAGTACAAACAATACAAGGAAAATAAAGAACAGAATCTTAGCTATACCAGCTGCGCCAGCTGCAATACCACCAAATCCGAAGATCGCTGCTATAATAGCTATTACCAGGAAAATAATTGTCCAACGTAACATAAGTTTAATTTTTAAGTTAGTTAATGCAGTAGTAAAGACATAAAGCATGCCAGCGGCAAAGCCGTCACATGCGTGCAGTTTAGATAAACGGAGCACAGCCATTATTGTAGAAATTATTGTGCAGCCCGATGCTGCTAAAAAAGATTAGAAATAAACCGCCGGGCGATTAGTGTATAATAGAGGAAATGGACTTCTTTACAGAGGAGTAA
>DATDNL010000028.1:0-4198 GCA_036518315.1 Flavisolibacter sp.
TATTCTTTATTGTTCCTGTCATGGCTTTAAATGGCCTTGGTGTCTATGTCGGTCGGTACCTGCGTTTCAACAGTTGGGACGTGATCACAAATCCGTTCCAATTGATTGACGACATCATCTACCTATTCATCCATCCCATCCGCAACCGTTTCGACTGGAGTATGATCATTTGTTATACCGTATTCCTGACGCTTATCTATTACACCATAAAGAAGTTGAGCAAGGTATTGTGACAAAAAAAGAGAGATGCACCGGCATCTCTCTTTATAATAGTATATCGAAATTTAGAAGTCGACTCCCAACGCAAAAGTCATCAATGGTTTACCCTTGAAGAATACATCCATTCCCCAGCCCGCATCAAAACGGACGAAATAACCTAACAATGTGCTCCTTGCACCAAATCCATAACCGCCTGCGAATGGACCAATACCACCAGCCTTGATCTTCACAGTAATGTTAGGATTGCTGGGATCTGAATAATATACGTGCGGCCTTTGTATGGCACTGTAAGCTCCATTCCACGCCGTCCCCAGGTCAAAGAATTGAACCAATTGGAAGTTGCGCACGAATGCATTATTAACGGGCTTGTTAAAGAAAGTACTGAATATGGGCGCTCTCACTTCACTGTTTATCACCAGATTGTTATTACCATTGGCAGTATTTTGCTTAAACCCACGCAGGTTGACAGCCAAAGCCTGGTAGGCATAATCTACATCCGGTGCGGGCCTTGCAGCTTGTGCGTCGTTAAACTTCGGTGAGATCCACCCGTCTACACCACCCAGGTAGTAAACTACTTTTTGGTTGCCCCATGAGAAGTCGCCTGCAGCCCTCAATGCCCAGATCACGTTCCTGTAAATAGGATAGTAGTTACGCGCATCGAAACCGGCATTGAAAAGGTTACGGCCTTCAGCAGTTTTCAGTTCACTTACCTGCGTAAACCAATCCGCGTATATCTTATATCGTAACCCGTTCCAGATATTCAGCGTTTTGTTGATGCTGTTGTCATATACATATTCCAGTGACATCTGCGCATAGGTATGCTTCTCGTCGGGTGTCTCAAGTGTTGTCTGGTTAATACTTGCCAACGTTATCCTGTCAAACCTTGGTCCTACAGTGGCCCTGAAACTTCTTACCCTGTCAAGAGCATAGTTCAACTTTGCGAGGTAATAGTTGCTGAACATTTTCCCGGGCAAATACGTTGAGCTACCCGCATTTGCCTGCACACCTATCTCCTGGTTGCTCCTGTAATACGTTAAGCCCCAGTCCCATCTCTTCTTCAGGTTCATAAACTCGAACAGAATGTCATTATCCCGTAGGTTGGGAGCAATCCTGAAACCTCCGGAAACCTTATAGTCTTCAAATAAGTCTGTAGTGCCAAGTCGTACCATACCGTTGATGTCATTGCCGTTCGATGGCCTAATCGGTCCGGCGCCACCCTGGTAGATCTGGTATTTATTAGGAACAAACACGGTGTTGTTCAACCCCGCCACTACATAATCATTAAAGAATTTCGGAGGCCTGTATTCATAAAGCTTCGCTTTTTTCAAGACAGGTTCTTCCGTTATGGGTTCGCTGTCAAACACCTTTCCTAGCTGTGAGGAATCCTTCTTATCATTGGTGAACTCACTGTTGAAGAAGTCGCCCTGCTTCTGACCGGAGGTGTCTTGCGATGGCTGATAGATTCGCGCCTTCCCACTCGAAATGCGTTGTTGTTCTTCCAACTTCTTAATATACTCCGTCGGTTTCGCAGTCACATTCCTCCTCCTGAGCGTGTTTTCATCCATACGCAGACGGTAAAGGAATTTGTATTTGCCCTGCTTGATCACTTCACTAACCAAGGTATTATCGCCCGCGGTCCTTGTCTCCAATAAACTGGCCTGGTAGTTCGTCAGTGGGAACACATAGGCCGAATCACTGGTGATGGAAACATATCCCACCGAGTCGGCTTCCATCTTGCCCCATTCTTTCAGGGTGCTATCCAGTTCTTTACGTGGAGGATTACGCAATACCTCGTCACCCACGAAAATAAGTGTATCCAAACCCGCTCGTTCCGAGCGGAAGAACCCAGCGTACCGGTTACCAATTCCGTTTTCATCACTCACGAACGTGAAGTGAGTCGTGTTATATTGAGAGGGGAACCTTGCATTTCCAAAACGTCCATTGGTCAACTGTGTTATCTGCTTGAAGTCGGACTGGTTCCAATTGTCAATTAAAAAGATATTGTATTTACGCTCTGCGACTGCGGTGTCTGAGTCGGGCGCGGTAGCCGAAGGACGGTTACTTGAGAAGATAATTCCTGTTTTCCCCGGAAAGGCTACAAAGGATGCATCCAGGTCATCATAGATATCGTTCGTCACCTGTTGCAGCGTCTTCTTGTCGATCTTATAAACGAAGATGTCGGACTGCCCGCTTTTTACAGCGCTAAAGAGCAAAGTATTCGCATCCAGCATATACTTCATATCCTGGATCTGGGTAAACTGCGGGAGTTCCTGCTCAATCGGTTTAATTCTGTTTACGATGTCGTAGACGAACAAATGGTTCTTGCCTTCTTTGTTGTACACGCAGGCTAATCGCGTTCCCTTGCCATCCCAGGCCAGTATTGGCATGTTGGGATTGATCTCGTCCTCACCCGATCGCGTACCATAGTTCAGCAACACTTTACGATCGGTGAAGTTGGGGTGGAACACTACGCTGTATTTTCCTTGCCTGAACTCCACGTCAGCATAGGCAAAGCTTCGTGGTTGCGGATTGGCATTGAAACGGATATAGTCTCTTTTCCCAACTTCCTCGGTAACCGACAGCTGCCCCTTGGGCATCATCCGGCGACCGCGAATGTCTTTGTAGTAACGGTTGGGCTCCTCCATCATAAAATCCTTCAGCACGTCCTTGAACTTCTTCTTGGCGATTTTTTGAGTGGCACTATTGAGATTGCGATAGATTCTCGCGAGGTAGAGCAAATAAGTCGTTTTTGACTTGCCATATTTATTGCCGATGTAATACCAAAAGGCGTGGCCGGCAAGCAAAGGCTTTTCAAAGGCAAACTGGTAAAAATTCTTATACTCGCCGCTGAGCATCGCATTCTTTAGCTGGTTGTCCAGGTCAGTGCTCCACTCTTCGGCAGCATACTCGATGTATCCGTCGGTAAGCCATTTAGGAAGATCCAATAAGGTTTGGTTAGCCGCAAATTCTCCAAGGTCATCTCCAAACAACACATTCTCCACCAAAACGCCTGCAATACCTTCCCTGATCTGCTTCGTCAGGTGTTGGTGGTTGCCGTCGAAGTAGATGAGCATTTTGTTATTTACCAGCTTCGTCACCCCACCGTTGTTTTGCCAGTCTATGCCAAGGCCGATATTGGACTGGTACATTTCGTCGAAACTGTTGTAAACCGCTATGTTGGCCCTGCGTTGCAATCCGTATTCGATGAACTCTTCCAATGCCGGCAACTCTTTTTCGGCAACCTGCGCCACGTACTTGGCGATCTCCAAACCATTCTGGCTGAAGTAGGTATTGAAATTATCGGTCTGGTAATATTTCCAACTGAACTTCTGGTACTGTACCCGGTTCTTTCCATACTGCACGGCATTCACTTGAGCGTTTGAATAGCAGGAGACAAAGAGCACCAAAGCACCCGAAAAGCGGCCAATCCATTTGATCATAAAAAACGATGTGATTACTTGTTAATTAAAGCTCCCGATTTTGGACAGTAAATTGCAACTAAAAATACAAAAAAGCTGCATGCTGACGGTTCAACCATTTACCTTCAACCCCGTACAGGAGAACACATACGTTGTCTACAACGAAAAAGGGCACTGCTGTATTATAGACCCTGGTTGTTATTTTGCTTCTGAAGAGCGCCTGTTGACGGATTTCATCGGGCAAAATCAGCTCAAACCCATCTATCTCCTGAACACCCATTGCCACCTTGACCATATTTTCGGGAATAAGTTTATCTATAAAACGTATGGTTTGACCTTATGGTTGAACAAGTTGGAGAAGCCGGTTCTCGAATACGGCCCTGCTTCGGGTCAGCTCTGGCAAATGCCTTTCGACAATTATGACGTCGAATTGAACTTCCTGGATGAAGGCGACACCATTCGCCTTGACGATGATCAACTGGAGGTCTTGTTCACCCCCGGCCACTCACCGGGCCATGTCAGCTTTTACAGTAGGGAAAACAAATTTGTCATCAGCGGCG
>DATDNL010000029.1:0-3275 GCA_036518315.1 Flavisolibacter sp.
CCAGGGCAGTAAAACCAAACGATATAAAGGCGGTTTTATAGAGCAGGTATGGAAGTTTGATGGTAAGCATGAAGCTGTGAACCTCACTTCAGATTATGACGGCACCAGTAGTAACCCGATGTACTACAACAACCGGGTCTACTTTCTTTCCGATCGGGATGGAACCATGAATATCTGGTCGATGGATAGAGACGGGAAGAACGTAAAACAAAATACCTTTTCAAAAGGATGGGATATTCAAACCCCCAACATCTGGCAGTCCAAAATTGTTTATCAAAAAGGGGCAGATATCTGGCTGTATGATATAGCGGCTAATTCAGACAAAATGCTGGATATTAACCTGCTTTCAGATTTTGACCAGCGGAAGCCTCAATGGATAAAGAGTCCCGTTGAAAGTATCAGTGCAACCGACATTTCTCCCAACGGTGCATATGCTGTTATCATTAGTCGCGGTAAGGTATTTGTCTCTCCCGCAAAAAGCGATCGTTGGGTAGAGGTTACTCGCAAGAGCGGCATTCGCTGCCGCAACGCGCATTTTATTAATAATAAAATGCTGGCAGTGCTTTCCGACCAAAGCGGCGAATGGGAAATATGGGCCATGATGGCGGACGGCAGCGGCACCCCAAGACAAATAACAAAGAATACGAAAACCGAGATCACGTTTTACCAGGTATCGCCTAATGAAAAATATATCGCGTACAGCGATAAGAATGATCTTTTACGTGTGGCCGACGTGGCTACAGGCGAGGTGAAGTTTTCCTATGACAGCGCCTATGGCGGCAACTATGGAATCACCTGGTCACCTGATAGTCGCTTTCTGACCTTCACCGTAGGTATCGAAAACCTGATTTCTCAAATACGCATTCTTGATATGAGTAACATGAGAACTATGGCCATTACAACTCCAAGATTAGAAAGTTATAGTCCCGCGTGGTCTGCAGATAGCAACTGGTTCTATTTTATTTCAGAGAGGAATTTAAAAACAAAGATTCCCTCTCCATGGGGTTCACGCCAGCCCGAGCCATTCTATTCAGAAGCAGGCAATATTTATGCGCTTCCTTTAGACACTGCAATTAAATTCCCTTTTGTACAAAGTGATTCTTGGATGTCCGATACTGCATTCACAATGGTCGATTCCGCTCAAAAAGCAGAAATGCAAAAAGCTAAAAACAGGGCAGGAGTTAAGCACAGGGATTGGAACAGGGCGATCAAGTCACTTTACCAGGTGCCGGTAAAGAGTGGCAACATAGTAGCGCTTGATGCCGCCGACGGTTACCTCTATTGGCTCGATCGTGGTACTGATCTTTCAAATCCTTCACCAAAACTGTATGCGCTAAAGATCGCCGAAAGTAAAAAGTATGAACCCGTGGAAGTAGCATCAGACGTTACCTTCTTCGACCTCTCCGGTAACAAAAAGAAATTGTTGGTCGGGTTCAAGAACCGCACGCTCGCTATTGCCGATGCCAACGGAGCAAAGATTAATCCTGCAGAAAGTAAATTGGAATTAAGCAACTGGAGCTTTTCTGTCAACCCTGTCGATGATTGGAAGCAGATGTACGACGATGCCTGGCGAATGATGCGTGATTATTTCTACGACAGAAACCTTCACCATGTCAACTGGCAGCAGATTCACGATCAGTACGCACCTCTTGTAGCAAGGCTGACGGACCGTTATGAATTCGATAACCTCATCTCGCAGGTGGTTGGTGAACTGTCAGCGCTCCATACGTTTGTGTATGGTGGGGACAAACGTGTAGCGCCTGACCAAATACAGATCGGCTTCCTCGGTGCCATGATTGACAAAAATGAAAAGGGTGCTGTCATTCGTCATATTTATCAGAGTGATCCCGACTTTCCCGACTTCTCTTCACCATTGAAGAAACCCGAGCTTCGCATCAAAGAAGGTGATATAATCACGGCCGTAAATAACGTGCCTGTTAACAGTGTCGACAATATTTCAGAGCTGCTCGAGAACAAAGTGAACGTCCCTGTAAAACTAAGTTTGGTGAGCAACGGGAAGGCATACGACCAGGTTGTAAAGCCGTTCTCAGCAGGCGACCAGTACAATCTTCAATATACAGAGTGGGAACTCTCTCGCCGAAAGATGGTAGACGATATGGGTGATAATGATATTGCCTATATCCATTTGCGCGCAATGGGCAGCGATGATATGGACGCTTTCGTAAAACAATACTACCCTGTATTCAATCGCAAAGGACTGATCTTAGACGTGCGCCACAACAATGGTGGGAATATCGATAGCTGGATACTTGAAAAATTGATGCGTAAATCATGGATGTACTGGCAGAGCCGTGCCGGCGGACCAGTATGGAACATGCAGTATGCTTTTCGAGGACCCATGGTGATTCTCTGTGACCAGGAAACGGCTTCCGACGGTGAGGCTGTTACAGAAGGTTTTAGGAGACTAGGACTGGGTAAAGTCATAGGGATGCGCACATGGGGTGGAGAGATCTGGTTGTCGTCAGATAACCGTCTTGTCGACAATGGAATAGCGTCGGCAGCCGAAATGGGTGTATATGGGCCTGAGGGTAAGTGGCTGATAGAAGGTCATGGTGTCGATCCTGACCTGGTGGTGGATAATCTGCCTTTTGAAACCTTTAAAGGAAAGGATGCGCAACTCGAATTTGCCGTTGATTATCTGAAGAAGCAAATCAAGGAGCACCCTGTTGAGCTACCAAAAACACCTCCATACCCGGATAAGTCGTTTAAATACAATTTCTGATAGAAGTAAATAACTGGATTCAACATCAGCTTGCAAAAGCAGGCTGATGTTTTTTTACGAGCTCCAATTGCTAATCTTTGCTTACAGAAATCCCGTGAAGAAAAACCCCAATGCTACTACAGCAGTAACCACACCTATTACCCACAAGAAACGTTTCGAACTCACAATTGAAATAGCCGATACCGCAATGGCAATTTGAAACAAAGTCACGGCTTTTGCCAACTCCACGTGTTTTTGCAAAAGGCGTTCAGAACTATTTTCTCGCTCCCTTGCTTCTTTTTGAATAACGAGTTCTTCCTTGCTTAGCTTAGCTGCGCAGCAGTATCTGGTCTCTCTGCATGAGTAACTATCGCTAGCTTGATTGATTTAGACTGGTAATACGCCTACTGGTCCGAAGCCCTGATCTGGTCAATAAGCGCTTCATTGGAATAATGCCCGGCAAACAAACTTGCAATAGCGGCAAAGACGGCAAACAAAGCCGTTGATATGGCCACCCAAATTGACCAACGTTTCTCCTCTTTTCTTTCTTTGG
>DATDNL010000030.1:0-5045 GCA_036518315.1 Flavisolibacter sp.
AGGCGTATGGTTCAACTGGCTTGCAGAAATTGTGGCCCCGCTTTTCGCTTTCTGGCCGAGAGTGGGACGACATGTTGCAGGAGTCATTATTATCTTGCTTCAATTGAACCTGGTATTAAGTGGTAATCTTTCTTTCCTTAACTGGTTGACGATTGTTCCTGCATTGGCTTGTTTTGATGATGGTTTTTGGGTTAAGATACTTCCGAAAGATCTTGTGAAAAAAGCTGAAGCAGCGGTTGCCGCGTGTGTACCTCTTACCAAGAGCAAACAGAGAAGTGTTTGGTTTGTGGTTGCCATTGTTTGTATACTGAGCGTGCAGCCAATTGGTAACCTCTTGTCATCGGGACAGGTGATGAATACTTCTTTTGAACCATTCGATATTGTGAACACTTATGGCGCGTTTGGTACCGTGGGGCAGGAGCGTTACAATGTAGTGTTTGAAGCGACTTTGAATAATGATTCTTCAGACAAGGCAGACTGGAGGCCTTATATCTATAAAGGATTGCCGGTTGAATTGAATAGACGGCCGCCGCAGATTGCTCCTTACCAGTTGAGGTTAGACTGGCAAATGTGGTTTGCGTCCATGTATACTCCCGACGATTATCCATGGACATTCAATTTGGTTTGGAAGCTTCTTCATCATGATAAAAGAATCGAAGGATTATTTAAAAGGGTTCCTTTCCCCGGACAGTCACCGAGATATATACGGGCAGTATTGTACCGGTACAGGTTTGCAAGGGAGCAAATGTGGACGAGGGAAAGGGTGAGCATGTGGATAAGGCCAATGAGTGTTGATGACCAGGAGTTGAGAGGTGTGTTGACGAGTATGGGAATCCCCCTGTCCCCCTGAAGGCGAGACTTAGGATGAAGAGATATTATTGATTAAGGCCTTATCTTAAGGTGAGAGTTAAGATGGAGTCATTTTAAGATTATCATTGGCAAGCAGTTTGAAACATCAAGGATTACAGGATTTAGGTTTTCATTTTTGAGCAGTGTTCTAAATTTCAACGTATAAGTAAGAAGGAACCATACAAGAAACACAATATTCAAAAAGCTGACCCGGTACGGCAGGTTTTATAATTATCGGAAGTATTGAAAAGCATCGATGCATGCATGTCGAACTGCTATAGAAATGGCGGTTCTGCAGAAGCGATATAGATGCGTCGTGGCGGGAATTTTTTATTAGCCTGTGAATTGATCATGACTGCAATGGCCTTTACCAGTGTTTTTTGTCCGGAAGTCTTTTGTTCAAGGAGTTCGTTTCCCGCAGTTATTTTGGAGAAACTTTGAATAAATAAGAAACAACAGTATGCCGCCACCAGTTTTTTCATAGAAAAGGAATTACTCTAAAGTAAGAAAGGTGATGAGGTGTTGCAACGGAGTTTCCGTGTTTTTATAAGGCTTTTGAATAGGAAAATAACCAGGAGAGGCAACGTAAAAATTCGATTCAATTCATTGGGATAGACCCGCCGGGTGATTCTTTCCTGCGATTCCAGCGGTGGACCAATAAAGGAGATAGATACCTTAGCGTGTGATCGAGTTTAACGTATAAGGGTAAACGTTCCTTTTTTCGTAATGACCCGGCCGGTATAGTCGACTGCCTGTACGAAGTAGACGAAGTTGTTGGTTGTTTGATCCTGGCCGCCGATCTTACCGTCCCAGCCTTTTTCGTTTTCGGTGGTTTGAAATATGAGCTGTCCCCAACGATTATAAATTCGGAAGAAATTGAGTTGTTTGATACCAACAAGGATCGGTCGCATGACATCATTGTGCCCATCGCCGTTTGGAGTGAAGGCACTTGGAACAAAGATGTCGGGACCTGTTTTAAAGACTCTTACAGTGATGGCATCTTCGCCGTAACAGCCTATGGAATTTGTAGCCCTCACGAAATAAGTGATTGCATCGTCGACCATTGAACTAGTGAGAGTAGCGATTGGATTTGGAATATTGGTAGCGCTGAGGCCTGTCGGTGGCGACCAGGTAAACTTATTGGCATTGGGATCGTTTACCGTCGCATTCAGTTGTAGCTGTTGATTAGAGACAATTATCGTGTCGTGACCGGCATTAACGATGATGCGTGGTGCTACACGCACAAAAAATGTATCGGTTAAAGCGGTAGGGCAACCTGCATTGAATACTTTTAAAATGTAGGAGGTGCTTGTATTGGGTGATGCGCTAGCCTGTATGTTGAATGGTAATGACGTAACGGTTCCAGTGCCCTGGTTGATTAGAGTGCTTGACGGAGTCCAGGAATAGGTTGTTCCACTCGAAATGGTTGCATTCAACAATGCTGATTGGCCATAGCAGATGAAGGTGGAATCAGGCAGAATGGCGGCAGCTGGAAAGTTGGCATTCAGCAAGTGCATCGTTGCAATGGAACTTGTATCGGCAGGGCAAACGCCACTTTTTGTAATGACCCTGTAGTAAACATCAGAGGCAAGACTATTAACTCCATAGGATGAATCGTTTTTCGCAGGTGAGAAGCTGTTCCAATTTATTTTGTCGAACGATTGCTGCCAGTTATACACAGAGCCAGTGTTGCCGGTGAGTTTTAAGTTGCTGTTGACGGTTTGTCCAATACATACTTCGGTGTTGGCGGGGCTCAAGTTTCCACCTACGCTTTTTGGATCGACAGTGACAGTTGCTGCCGCGCTCGTGTCGATTCTACATGAAGAGCCGTTTTGCACTACAGCCCGATAGATGGTTGTCTTTGCCAGGTTTGTTGCTGTGAATGTTTGCAGGAAGTTTGGAATACTATCCCACTGAACACCGTCAGAGGAGGATAGCCAGCCCAGGATATTTCCGACGGAGCCGGTTAAAGACAATTGCGTGGTATTAGTTCCTGAGCAAACTGTTGCATCGTTGCCTACCAGGCCGGCAACAGTAGGTGGTGAGACAGAAACAGCCATTGTATCTTTTAGATCAGCGCAACTGTTAAGTTCCCGAATCGTGATATTGCCAGCAGCGTTTGTTGGCGTTACTGTTATGATGTTTGAGTTGGCTCCTGAATTGATTGACCAGCCTTGAGGAACCGTCCAACTATAGCTGGCACCCGCCAATGCAGGAACGGAATAGGTTCCCGTAGTGTTTAAACAGATCTTAGGAAAGCCACTGATTTGTAATCCGGCGCAGGTATTGCGAAGAGCCACATAGGAGTAGGCAAAGTGAGCGCCGGGTGTACAGTTATCGGCTTCGAATGTAAGGGTAACGGTTTGACCGCGGTAGGGTGAAAGATCGAATGTTACTTCGGTCCAACCCTTTGTCCAGACATCGCGAAGCAGGACCCCCGTATTACCTTGCTGTCCTGAGTGAGAAAGAAAGAGGACGGGGCTGTTGGAAAATCCGTTAGCGATGGCTGTTGCGGAGTCTAGTGTGGCGCCTGTACTTCCGCTACCGCCGCCAGCGTTATTAAAGGTTGGAAGGAAGTAATGCGGTGATGCGCAAGTAATGACATTGCCATTAACACTGAGGGTAGCTTTGAAAAGCGGTTGCTCATTGGAATTATGAGTGCCGTTTTCGAGAACCATTGCATAGGCGTAGGTCATTGTATAAGGCTCAGTAGCTAGTCCAGCCGGAACATTGATCAAATACGTAATCGACCTCGTGAATCCCCCCGGGTTGGAGGTTGAAGAATGTAGGTCCCAGGACGTAGCGTTTGATCCCAGTTGCACTGAATAGCTGTACGCATAGCCGTTTATGGTGGGGATCGTTGGGAAACCTCCGTAGAGGTCATTTGAAGAAGTGGTGATCACTTTGATGCCAGTGGAGCTAAGGCCAAATTCGGGAATGACGGATATTCCTGAATTGGGAGCCGGGTAATTTTGACTGGAACCATTTACGAGACCTGTTTTTGCTGACCAGAACGATAGGTCGTTTGATGCAAAGTTGATATTAGCGGGACAGGCCTGCGATTGGCAGGACGCGGAATAGCTCCATGCCGCTGCGATAATTAAGCATATGATAAACCTGTTGGCCATAAGCAGGTAACGGTTCCGTAGGTAATAGACCTGTTGTCAAGGCAGAGGTTAAACGATGATACGTTTTTTCTGCTGGTTTTGCTAGTCCTGACCAAGAATAAATGCTGCCAGCAAATTAGCAATCATTATCTGCACGACCTATGAGGACAATCACCTGCTTAGTCTATCGATGCTATAATAACTTATTTGAATGTTAAGTTGAGCGATATACTATTTGCCTGCAGGCCAGTTGTTTGCTTGTAATGACCGTAGCGAAGTTCCAAAGCACTAAATCCTTTTGCTCCAAAGACGCCATTGGTAGGGGCCAGGCGCAGGTTAATTCCTTCATTATTTGAAGAAAAAGCAGCGTAGTCATAATCGCTTGCATAGTATTGATCGGCGGCAGTATGCACTCCGTAGGGAGCGAAAAAATTGGCAGCCGTCTGAATATAATAACGATAAAAAGGACTTATGGAAACAAAAGGTGTGATCTTGAATGGCGTCTCAAAGCTTACCGTGTGTGATTTTACGCCCCAGTTGTCTATGTAGTAGCGATAATAGGATTTCAGGATGATCCTATCGCCAAGGAAATAGTTCAATCGAAGGCCCACCGGCAATTTGAAGCGGGAACTGGGAAGGTTTTCGATATGAACGCTCCCGTCATTAAAATAAGTTCTATAAAAAGGAAGCCCAAGATACCCCTGCTGCACAACCCCGTCGGTGAGTAAAGCAACCTGCATGCGTTGGCTCACTACCTGGCTAAGAGCAAAGGAGGCGTCGAAAGTGTTGCGCCCGGAAGAAGGAATATTTTCTCCACCGTCGTCGCCATGTCCACGGCTTGCCGAGGTTATAATGGTTGGCGTCGTTGCCGGCCTCAATTCACTAGGCTCTACCATCTTCACTGCGTCGAGGAAAAGGTTTCCTTTGGCAGTGAATTCGCGGTTCTGGTCTTTTGATCTTTTAGCATAGAGGATATTCAATCCGTAAGAGTGATAGGTATACTCACTGGAGAAGGAAGCGCCCAGTCCGAAGGTTGTTCTTTTCTCCTCGTTTTCTACCTGCCAGTTGAAAGAAGGGTAGAACCTTGTT